>JBGQLF010000764.1:0-5790 GCA_041499985.1 Gemmataceae bacterium | reverse complement strand
TTTATTTCTAAACTCTCCACCCCACGCCTCTCATTTTCAAACCCCCCCCGCCACAGGGGTTGGCACCCAGATGACGCCGAAATTGAACCATGCCGCAAAGCCGAAGCCGGACTCCACCCAAGTAACACTCCGCCCAAAAGGAAATGCCGTTGCCGCTTGTCCAGAGTGGCTCATCTTCCCCAGGCACGGGATGGGCTAACCGCCATTGTTTACAGCTGCGGTCCTCGAAGGTGCTTGACCGCTCCGATCCCCGCCGCTATGTTCGATCTCACCCTGCTGTCCCATCCGGAGGACCCACCATGTCCCGCGCGGCCCAGTCGTTTCGCAGCTCCTGGCCCCCGCAGCTCGGCGTGCTTGCCGCCCTGCCCCTCGGCTGCCGGCCCGCCGCCCTGGCCCCGACCACAGATGCCCCTGCTGGCCCAGCCTGGTTCCGCGACGTGACGGAGGAGGTCGGGCTGAACTTCGTCCACGACCCCGGGCCGACGCGTCGCTACTTCATGCCGCAGATCATGGGCTCGGGGGCAGCGGTCTTCGACTTCGACAACGACGGCCGGCTCGACATCTACCTCGTCCACAACGCCGGGCCGAACTCGGCCTCGACCAATCGCCTCTTCCGCCAGACCGAGGGCGGCAAGTTCGTGGATGTCAGTGCTGGCTCGGGGCTCGACGTGGCGGGCTACGGCATGGGCGTTGCCGTCGGCGACGTCAACAACGACGGCTGGCCCGATGTCGTGCTCACCCAATACGGCGGGCTGCGCCTGTTCCTCAACGAGCGCGGCAAGTTCCGCGATGTCACTCAAGAGGCCGGGCTCGACGACCCGCTCTGGGGCGCCTCGGCGGCATTTCTCGACTACGACCGCGACGGCTGGCTCGACCTGGTGGTCACGCATTATGTGGACTACGATCCATCACGACCCTGCGCTCAGGGCAGCGGGCAGCAGGATTATTGCACCCCCAACCAGTTCAATGGCACTGTCACCAAGCTGTTCCGCAACCTCGGCGCCACGTCGGGCCGGGTCCGCTTCGAGGACGTCACGCTCCGATCGGGACTGGCCAAATTGCCGGGGCCGGGGTTGGGAGTCGTGTGCGCTGATTTCAATGGGGACCGCTGGCCGGACATCTTTGTCGCTAACGACGGGCAGCCGAACCGGCTCTGGATCAACCAGAAGAATGGCACCTTCCTTGAGGAGGCGGTGATGCGCGGCCTGGCGTATAACACCCTGGGCCAGCCACAGGCCAACATGGGTATCGCCCTGGGCGACGTGGACGGCGATGGCCGCTTCGATCTGTTCGTGACCCACCTGACGGAAGAGACCAACGTGCTCTGGGGGCAGGACGCGCTCGGCCTGTTCCGGGACCGGACCGCGGCGGCAGGGCTGGCCAGCCCGCGCTGGCGCGCCACGGGCTTCGGCACCGTGCTGGCCGACTTCGATCACGACGGCGCCTTGGACCTCGCCGTGGTCAACGGCCGGGTCTCCCGCGCCACCGGCAGCCCTGACCCCAGGGCCGCGGTCCTCGGTCCCTTCTGGTGCCGTTACGGCGAGCGCAACCAGGTGTTCGCCAACGATGGTTCGGGCCGCTTCCGCGACGTCTCCCTTGCCAATGCCGCCTTCTGCGGGACGCCAGCCGTGAGCCGCGCCCTGGCCTATGGCGACTTCGACGGCGACGGCGCCCTCGACCTGCTTGTGACCGCCGTCGCCGGTCCGGCCCGGCTGTACCGCAACGTCGCTCCGAACCGCGGCCACTGGCTGATGGTTCGCGCCCTCGATCCCGCCCTGAAGCGCGACGCCTACGGAGCCGAAGTTACCGTGCAAGCCGGCGCTCGGCGCTGGACTCGCTGGGTCAACCCGGGGTCGAGTTACCTGTGCAGCAACGACCCGCGTGTCCACTTCGGACTCGGCTCCGCCGACAAGGTCGATGCCATCTACGTTGTCTGGCCCGATGGCACCGAGGAGACGTTTCCCGGCCGGGCGGCGGATCAAGTTGTGGAGGTGCGGAAGGGGGAAGAGACAAGAAGACAAGGAGGCAAGGAGACAAGGAGATAATGCAGCAACAAAAGACCTGATGTGAGAATGCGTCCGGGTGGCACGCCCTGAGTCTTCGAAGGGCGTGCTGGTACATGCTCACGCCCTTCGAAGACTCAGGGCGTGCCACCCTTCCACAACGGTATGGCTTCCATTGCCGGCGGCGAAGTCGTGTCCGTAAACTGAGCGGGGCCAACCGAACAGGAAACCGTATGAACCAACGTACCTTGTGCGCGTCCCGCCCCGTGGCCTTGGTCTGTCTGCTGGCGGCTTCCTTGGGGTGTGGGGGAGGGACATCGGTCGGCAGAGTCCAGGGGACCGTGACGCTGGATAGCAAGCCCGTGTCGGAGGCGGCAGTTACCTTCTGGCCCAAAGACGACCCTAGCCTCGGGGCGGCCATGGCCAACACCGACGGTATCGGCAAGTTCGATGTTCTTTCCGACCCCCGCACCGGGACCGTCCCGCTCAAGGCAGGGCACTATCGAGTGGGCGTGACCAAGATTGTCCAGGTCAAGGGCGGTCCCTTCCTCAAGGTCCTGGAAGACGTGGCCGTGCCGAGTGTCAGCGCCGGAGCGGGTACCAAGAACCTCGTCCCCGACAAGTACGCCGACGCCAAGTCCTCGCCCGTCGTGGTCGAGATCCGCAAGGGCGACAACGACATCCCGATTAACCTGACGGCCAAGTAGCTGCTTGACCTCGAACCGGGGAGTAGCAGCAGCGTCGAAGCACTAGCCCGAAGCGCCAACCAGAGATGCAAGAATCCCTCGTTGGCGCTTCGGGCTAGCCGGAATGCCCTTCACCAGTTATGGATCACCTCTCCCCCGGCCCGCGTCGCCAGCCCCTGCCACACGTCGCGGGCCACGCCGTTGCCGGCGAAGCGCACACTGCCATCACAAAGCAAAACCAAGACACCTCCCGGATGCAGGCTCCGCGCCGCCATCAGCCCCTTTTGCTGCTGCGTGTTCATGCAGTCCCATTCCGGGGCGTTGGGGACGTAATAATGGTTGTACAGCGCGTTGCCGTAATTGCCGACGATCCATTTCGCCCCGCGATCGCCGGACCAGAAGCCGGCGCCGCGCGTGCTACAGGCGGACGGCGTGGTATCCGCAGCGCCGGGCAATTGCAACATCTGACGCGAACTATTCACCGGGAGGTCCTGCGTGGTCGTTTGGCCATCGCCCAGCGACCGTTCGCTAAAGGCCACAGTGTTCGAGCTGCCATCGAGCAGGTCCCGCAGCCCCACGGTCGATCCGAGGAAGAACACGCCGTCGCTGCCCGTTAGGCTGCCGTACGCCACCAGGCCGCTGCCGGCATTGGCCACGTAATTGGTCGCTCCATAGTCCAAGCCGGGAACCCGGCCCGTGCTCGTGTCGCTGGGACACTGGAAGAGCTTCAGCGCGGTCGTCGCGGCCGGGTAATTGCGGGCTCCGTCATAGATCGAGCCGTCGAGCAGGGCAAACGTCGCCGGCGGCGCCGTGTAATCCAGGAGCTGGCCGAGATTCTCCTGTTCGACATAAGGCAGCAGATAGGCGTGGGCCGAGAAAATGCGCGGCAGTGGCGCGCCCCGCCCCGGAGGAAAACGCTCCTGGGACGCGTGATAGTGGTGCAGCGCGATCCCAAGTTGCCGCAGATTATTGCCACACTGGGCCCGATGGGCGGCTTCGCGCACTTTTTGCACCGCCGGTAGGAGTAGGCCGATGAGCACGGCAAGGATGGCAATCACCACGAGCAGCTCGATCAGGGTGAAAGCAGGTCGTCCTCTCATGAGCCCTCCCCGGGCGCTGGGCGCGTTCACTCCAACGTCATCAGAAACGCGAACAGGTCGTGCAGCTCCTTGACCGTCAGCTGCTCGGCGATGTTCTCGGGCATGAGGGAGCGCTTGAGCACTGTCACATATTAGAGATCGCGCTTGAGGAAAGAATGAAACTGGCCGTTCTCCTCACGGAGCTGGATGCTGAAGTTGGTCTCGTTCACACGCAGACCGACGATCTGGCGGCCCTGAGCGGTACCGACCTGGACCGCTTCGTATTGGGGATCGATGTCCTTGGAGGGGAGCACGATCGATTCCATGATAAACTGGGGCGCGCGACGGCTGGCGATGCGATCGAGCGCCGGGCCGACCCGGCCTCCCAGGCGGTCCACCGTATGGCAGCGGGAGCACAGGGCCTTGCCCTTCTCGTCGAAGAACAGCTGCCGGCCGGCTTTCGGATCGCCGGCCAGATAGGGCTGCCACGGATTCTCGATGGGCGCCCGTCCCAGGCTCCGGATATAGGCGACCAGCTTGGTAATCTGTTCTTCCTTGAGCGATTCGCCGAGCTTTTTCATGGTCGTGCCGGGCACGCCGTTCCGAATGACCTGAGCGATGTCGGCATCCGCGTCCCCATGCATGAAGCGTTTGCGCGTCAGGTCCGGCCCTTTGCCGCCGCGGCCCGCTCCCCCGTGGCAGCCACTGCACAGGCCGCGGAACAGCGCCTGGCCTTCCGCCAGAGCAGCCTTTTCCTCCGCGGTCGGCTCGCTGGGTGGTTTGTCGCTTTGGGACCTGGCGGCATCCTCGGCGGCCTCAATTGCGACCAGGATGGCTCGGGGACCAAGCGCCCACAGGATCAGCGTGCCGGTGAGCAGTCCGACGCCTAACAGGGTTCCTCCGTGGCCGAGAGGCACGGGCGTGACGGTTTTCACTTGGAGGACTCTTCTCTCTCGTTCGGGAGGAAGTAAGGGATCTGCCAGCGCGCGAAGACCTGGGCCAGCCGGCCCGACTGCCTCAGTTCCTCCCAGGCCTGGTCAAGGGCAAGCTTCAAATCGCCCTCCGTGCGGCGCACGGCCGCACAGATGGGAAAGCGATCCACACCGCTTGGTCCGGCGATGAATTTGAGCTTCCCCGGCCAGCGCTGCTCGGCCAGCCAAGGGCCGCGCGTCGAGATCACATAGCCCGCCTGGATCTGGTGCGTCGCCACCGCTTCCAGGATCGCCTCCAGGTTGTTATAGGGTCGCAGCTCCCGCCCTTGAATAGCCCGGGCGGCAATGCCGCGTTCGACGGCTAGCGGCGCCTTGCCCAGCTCGTCGAGCGTGCTCGGGTTCCCGTCCCCCAGGGGGACCACGAACTGATAGCTCGCCAGGTAATACGGCTTCGAGTAGAGAACCCGCTCGGCGAAGCGTGCATCGGGCATGATGCCTAGGATGACATCGCAGAGATTTTTGGTCGCCAACTTGGAAGCGTAGGAATCGTGTGCCGAATACGCCCAGTACACGCGCAACGACACGCCCAGCTGCTCGGCCAGCAAGCGGGCGATCTCGTAATCGAGGCCGGCTGGCTCGGGATGGGCCGTCGAGAAGGGCAGGTTGCTCTGATCGAGTCCGACCACCAAAGCGCCGGCCGAGCGAATCCGCTCCAGCCCGCCGTACCGGTTCTTGGAGGTTTGCACGCGCTGCATTTGGGGCTCCAGCCCGCGCTGGGCAACCGGATGACGGAGGACCGCGCCGAGGTCCGTGGCCGCGCTTGCTCCCTTGGTTGGCGCCTCTTTTTTCTCCTTGGCGAAGGCGGGAAAATACGGCAGCTGGTAACGCGCCACCGTCCGCGCCACTGTCCCGTCCCGGATCAGTTGGTCCAGAGCGGCATCGACCTGGCGCTTGAGTTCGTCGTCGTCCTGGCGCATGGCCAGCGCAATATCCCAGTGGTCTTCCGGAACATAATCCGGGGCCAGTTCCAGGTTCTTATCGGCAGCGGTGTGCAGCGTCCAGCCCACGTTGGCCCACAGATAGGCATAGT
>JBGQLF010000763.1:0-5793 GCA_041499985.1 Gemmataceae bacterium | reverse complement strand
TCGTAACACGCCAGGGAATCGTCCATGACACGACCCTCAAAAGGTGACTGATCAGTTCGACGCAGCCCCCATCGTCCCATCTCGCGGCCTCCGTGGAAAGATCAATCCACGGGTAAATCATCTCCTGCCGTTCGCCCAAGGAGGAACTCCAACTGCGGGACTATAACCTCGAACAACATGGTCTGCGAGCAGATAGCCTGCAATGCCTTACATGCGGCTGGTCCGAATGGCCTACATCAGGCCCCTGGGTGAAATGAAAGTAATGAATCTGGCACCTTCTGCCTGAACAAACGATCCACCCCAACCCTTTTCAGTTCCATTCGACTGTCAGCTAACTCTTCAACAGCGCCCGCGTATTCCGCTTATACGCCTCCACCCCCGGTTGGCCATACGGATTGATGCCCATCAGCCGTCCTTCCACGACCGTGGCCAGCATCAACAGTTGCATCAACTGGCCCATCGCATGCTCGGACAGCGCCGGCAGCACCAGGTCGGCCGTCGGTCGGGCTGCTTCCGCGTAGGCCTGGTTGGTGCCACGCAGGGCCGCATCCAGTAGGTCCGGCAGGGTCTTGCGCGACAGCGCGTTCAAGTCGTCTTCGTTGCGGTCGGCCATGCCAATGGCGATCGGCGCGGCTCGCGGGGCCTTGATCACCAGGTTGTTGATGAGCTTGTCGCGCGTGCCTTCCTGATGCTGTTGGCCGCGCGAGTGCAGATCGCGTGTCAAGACCGCGGTGAGCGGCGTCGGTCCGCGGCCCTGCTTGCCCAGGCTTTCGGCCAGGAGCTGATCATACCACAACCCCAAGGCTTCCAGCTTCTTCGACCACACGGCCAACACGCGCATGGGCTTGCCAATGGCCTCGGTTAGCAGATAATTGACCCCAGCATACTGGAGGATCGGATTGCGCTCGAACGGTTCCTCCACGAAACGCTTGGTCATGGCGGCGGCGCCCAGCAGCAGCGCCCGGACATCCAATCCCATGACGGCTGCCGGCAACAGGCCGACCGGCGTGAACACGGAATAGCGGCCGCCCACCTGGTCCGGAATGGTGAGCAGGTCGTCGTCGCTATAGCCGTCGGCTTTGCAGAGCTGGCGGAGCTTGCCGGAGGCGCCGGTGATCGGCACGATCAGCTGCCGCAGGCGCTCCGAGCGGGCGCCGTAATACTCGACCGCCTCGCGGCGGAGGACACGATACGCCGCCGCGGTTTCGAGGGTGTCGCCCGACTTGCTGATCACCACGACGCCCCAGCGTTCCTCGCGCAGTTCCGGGTCGACGCAAGTCGTCTGGAGCAGGTCGAGCAGCTCCTGGAGAGCGTCGTTGTCGAAGTTGTTGCCCTCGAAGTAAAAGCGGGGCACGCCCAGGCGCGACTCGGACGGCAGCTCATTATGGTAGAGGCTGCGGAGAGCCTCGAACAAAGCGCGGGCCCCGAGGTAGGAGCCGCCGATTCCCAGGATGACCACTCGGTCCACCTGATCGCGCAGACGGGCCGCCTGGCTGAGGGCCCGGCCGAGGACACTGGCTTCGCCCTGGCGGCGGTGCTGGTCGAGGGTTTTCTGCGGCAGATCAATGAAGCCGGCATCGAGCGGCTGTAGTTCCGGCGGGACTTGCTGAAGCTCGCGCTCGGCGGCCACCTGACTGCGGACTTGCAAAAGCCGGGGCACGAGATCCTTCAACTGGGCCGGCGGCAGCGTGTGCTGGGCCAGCAGCTCGGCCGCCGGGGTCCACTCCGCGGCCGGCGCTCTCAGGAGGGCTTGATACTGATAGGCGACTGTTTCGTCAGGCAATTGCATGGCCGTCGTCCCGAGAAAGAATGGCGAATGCCGAAATCCGGATGACGAACGAATGACAAAGTCCGAAGGACGAATGACGAAGCCGGAAGGAGAAGGCTTCAGGCAAGTGCCTTGTCGTCATTGCTCAGTCGTCATTCTTTCGTCATGGGACATTCGTCATTGGTCATTCGTTACTGTACTGCGACCCCGGTTACGGGTAAACTCCTCCCATGAACATTCATAACCTTTTGCGCGAGCTGCGGGAGCCCAACGACAGCAAGATCCTTCTGCTGGTGGCCGACGGACTGGGCGGATTACCTCTGGAGCCGAACGGCAAGACGGAACTGGAATCGGCTCGCACCCCCAACCTCGACGCTTGCGCCCGCGAAGCGGTGTGCGGCCTGAGCATTCCGGTACTGCCCGGCATCACACCCGGTAGTGGCCCGGGACACCTCGGCCTGTTCGGCTACGATCCGTTGCAGTATCGCATTGGCCGCGGCATTTTGGAAGCGCTGGGCATTCACTTCGAGGTCGGTCCGCGCGATGTGGCGGCTCGTGGTAACTTCTGTACCGTGGATGACGCCGGCCTGATTACCGATCGCCGGGCTGGCCGGCCGGCCACCGAGCGCTGCGTGGCCATGTGCCGTAAGCTCCAGCAGATCCGGCTGCCCGACGTCGACCTCTTTGTCGAGCCGGTCCGCGAGCACCGCTTTGTGGTGGTTTTTCGCGGTGACAACCTCGGCGATGCCGTCAACGACACCGATCCGCAACAGGTCGGCCACAAGCCGCTCGATGCCAGGGGAGCCGACGCCAATGCGGAGAACACCGCCCGGGCCGTCAACCGCTTTGTGGCCGAGGCCGCACGCGTCCTGAAACAGGATACGCCGACCAACATGGTGACGCTGCGCGGATTCGCCCGCTATCCGAAAATTGAGACGATGCAGGAAGTCTATGGCGTCCGTCCGGTGGCGATTGCCGTCTATCCGATGTACAAGGGGCTGGCGCGCCTGGTGGGGATGGACGTCGCCGACGCCGGTGCGACGCTCACCGATCAGATCGAAACACTGCGGCGGCTATGGAACCAGTATGATTTCTTCTTCCTGCACTACAAGTACACCGACAGCACGGGCGAAGACGGCAACTTCCCAGCCAAGGTCGAGATGATCGAACGGCTGGACACCGAGCTTCCCAAGGTGCGCGCGCTGAATCCGGATGTGCTCATCGTGACGGGTGACCACAGCACGCCGAGCAAGCTCCGCAGCCATAGCTGGCACCCCGTGCCGACGCTGCTGTGGGCGAAGACCTGCCGGCCGGACACGGTGACTGAGTTTGGGGAGTCGTATTGCCTGCATGGCGGACTGGGGCAATTTCAGGCGAAGTATCTGTTGCCAATGGCGCTGGCGCACGCGGGACGGCTGGGGAAGTATGGGGCGTGAGGAGATAAGGTGACAAGGAGACAGAAGATAGCCCCTCTCCTTGTCTCCTTGTCTCTCGTTCCCAAACTCCTGTTTGGGAACGCCTGTTTCCTGGAATCACTAGCGGCCAGGCAATTGAGTTGCGGGTAGTTGTGTCGCCGCGGCGTTCTGCTGGAGTAGGGCGGCCAGCAAGGCGTTCTGCTGTTGCTGCTGAACGGCCGCGGCCAGCAACACATTCAGTTGCTGTTGCTGCAAGGCGGCCTGCTGCTGCCGCAAAGCGGTCAGCGCCGCATTCTGCTGCTGCCGCTGCGAGCCGGTCAGCAAGGCGTTCTGCTGCTGTTGCAACAAGCTCAGCACGGGATTCTGCTGCTGCAAGGTGGTCAGCGTAGTGTTCTGCTGCCGGCCGCTTCGGCACTGCGCCTGAGCCGGTTCTGCACTGAGCAAAAGTGTCATCACCACGGTAAACAGCACTGTGCCGACACCGCGTCTCATCGTGGAAAACATGACAATCTCCTCTATCGTGTAGGGTTTTTCAAGCTAACCAACGACTCCTGGCTCTGGCAGGGGGCATTCGGTGCGACCGGTGCGGCGGCGGCGCCATCCCGGCGCTCACCTCTGTTCCCGTCAACCCGCCGACCGGTCGCCCCGATCGCTCCTTGCCGCGAACTAGCTGTTGATCTCTGTCGGGTCCAGCGTCAGGTCCAACCCGGATGCATCGTTCTCGGACAGCGCCCAGTGACCGAATGTGGGTGTGCCTTGCCGCGTGGGGGCGACGGTGAAGTTCACGCCGCTCACGTTGATGTCGCCGCGGCTGATCAGGATCGTGGACGGGTTCGCCGAAGTCTGCTTGAGGCCAGACGGCACGACCAAACGCACGTTGTAACCACCGGTGGCACTGAGGCCAGTAGGTTGGTCAAAGCTGTAGCGGCCCTGGCTATCCGTCACGGTCGTGGCGAGCACATTGCCGCTGTCGTCTTCCAGCTGCACGGTGACGCCGGGCAGGCCCGGTTCCGAGAATCCTCTCTGACCATTCTCGCTGGAGAACACGGTGCCGCTGATCGACGCCTTGAAGTGGAAGACATCACTCTGGAGGTTCGTGATGCCCGTGTTCGCCTCGATGACCTTGGCCAGCGTGTTGCCCCGCTGAAGAAGGTTCAACTCGTCCTGGTTGAACTGCTCGTTGAGGTAGAAGAAGCGGTCGCCGTCGCGGAGCCGTGTAAATTGATTGACCATGATCGCCTGAAACAGCGGGCCCACGTCGGAGCCGGGGACGTGGTCCTCAGCCAGGCCGCCCTCGAAGGGGTCGATGTTATTGACATTCCCATACGCCCGCTGGAGTTCCCGCTGGACGGTGACGTTGCTCGTGATCTGCGCGAAGCTCGTCACGGGCCGCAAGCCGTAGGCGACGCGCACCTGGTTGTAGGTCCCGATGCCGTCGTCGCGGGCCCGCTGGATGTCGCGGGCGATGAGGTCCTCGCCGCCGAGACCGCCGTTGCCGAAGAGGAGGTTGCGGATGTCGTTGATCACCAGAACGTCCATCGCCTGCGAGTTGCCATCCGCATCCCCCTTGAGGATGGCGCCGATGTCAGACGAGCTGTGGCCGGTGAGGGGATCCACCACTCCGCTCGGGTTGAGGAGATTCGGGTCGAAGAAGTCCTCGGCCAACGGGATGGAGCTACCGTTGGCGTTGACGTCGGCGATGTCGAGGCCGTTGTTGTTGGCGCGCTCGATGCCGCTGCTCAGCAAGCTGTGGCCGAAGCGGAACGCCACCGTGGAGAACTCGGTGGCGATGCTGGCGTTGACGTTGGACTTGTAGCCGGTATACGCCGGCAGGGCGTTCGGCCCAAGCACCGCGGGGATCCATTCGGTGTAGGTGATCATCTGCTCTTCGCCGATGTTGAGCTTGCGGGCCTCCTGGTAGAGCTGCTCGTCAGTCCAGTCGGGATGTTCTGCCTGGAGCTGGGCGGCGAGGCGATTGTGGTTGCGCACGAACAGGGTCTGGAGGGCGGTCAGCTCGAGGTTTTCGTTGCCCCGTACGTCGCCGGTCACGAAGAGAGCGCTGCTCGGCACCGCCTGGGCGTCGTTGGCCATGTGGATCGCGGCCAATTGGGGCGTGCTGAAGTAAATGCTGTTGTCATAGGGCAGCATGTTGCCGGGGCTGGTCTTCAGCCGGCCACCGACGTGAGTGCGGAGGGCGTCGGCCACCGCCTGGCTGGACCCGTACACTTGCGACAGGTCCAGGAAAGAGGTGACGATATTGACCTGCTGGCGCGGGTTGCTGGTGCTGGTGCCAGTGTTCGGGTCGAACTGGGAGCGGGTGAAGGGCAAGGGAGCCGGCCCGATCGGGTCCCCTGGTGCCACGGGGATGGGGAACGACGCCCCGCCGGCCGGGGTAAGGCCCATATCATGATCGATGAACTGCCCCCAGACGTAGCCGAAGTCGCTCAGGCTGTTCTGATCGACGGTGTTGTAATCCTGAGAGGGGTTGTTCGGGTCCGCCTGATTGTTGACGAGGTTGCTGATGGCGCGGGCGCTCGGGTCCTGGGGCAGCGACGGCGCGCTGATGCCGTCGGCGTAGGCAACGGCAGAGAGTCGGATGAGATCGGAGCC
>JBGQLF010000762.1:0-5798 GCA_041499985.1 Gemmataceae bacterium | reverse complement strand
TTGTCCGGTTTGGTTTTGTTGGGGTAAACCCGTTGGGGGGGCAATTTTTGAACCGGGCGGGCCCCCCCCGCAATTTTCAAAACTCGCCGCCACGAATTCAATTCTCAATTGGCAATTGGCAATTTGCAATTTCCCGTTCACCGGATCGCTCCGTGCACCTTGCTCCCCGGCTCCTCCTCATCGATCTTGGTAACGAGCACTTCGGTCGTGAGCATCAGGCTGGCGATGCTGGAGGCGTTCTGCAAGGCGGAACGCGTGACCTTGGTCGGATCCACAATGCCGGCCTTGAACATGTCAATGTATTCGCCTGTATTGGCATTATAGCCGATGTTCGTCGATTTTTCGCCGCGCTGTCGGACTTCGTCGGCCACGACAGCACCATCGACACCGGAATTCTCGGCCAGTGTACGGATGGGCTTCTCCAGAGCACGGACCACGATCTGAGCACCTAGCCGTTCGTCGCCTTCCAGCGACTTGGCCAGCTCCTGAGCCCTGGGGATAGCCCGAATCAACGCCACGCCGCCACCTGGCAGAATCCCCTCGGCCACAGCGGCCCGGGTTGCGTGCAGCGCATCTTCGACACGGCCCTTCTTCTGCTTCATTTCCGCCTCGGTGGCGGCCCCGACGCGGATGATGGCCACGCCGCCCGTCAGCTTGGCCAGGCGTTCGCTGAACTTCTCCTTGTCGTATTCGCTCTCGGTCTGCTCCATCTGCGCCCGGATCTGCTCGATGCGCTTCTGGATGTCCGCCTTCTTGCCGGCGCCGTTGATGAGGGTCGTGTTTTCCTTCTCGACCCGCACGGTCTTGGCCCGGCCGAGCTGCTCCAGTTGAACGTTTTCGAGCTTGATGCCCAGGTCCTCGCTGATGAACTGGCCACCGGTGAGGACCGCGATATCCCCCAGCATCGCCTTGCGGCGATCGCCGAAGCCCGGAGCCTTGACGGCACACACTTGCAGCACGCCACGCAGCCGGTTGACGACCAGCGCCGCCAGGGCTTCGCTCTCGACATCCTCGGCGATGATCAACAACGGCTTGCCGGCCTGGGCGGTCTTCTCCAAGAGCGGCAACATGTCGCGGACGTTGGACAACTTCTTTTCATGCAGGAGGATGTAGGCATCTTCCAGCTCCGCCTTCATTTCCTGCGGATTGGTGACGAAGTAGGGCGAGATGTAGCCCTTATCGAACTGCATCCCCTCGACGAACTCCAGCGCGGTCTCGGACGTCTTGCCTTCCTCGACCGTGATGACGCCATCCTTGCCCACCTTCTCGAAGGCATCCGCCATCTGCTTGCCGATTTCCGGATCGTTGTTGGCGCTGATGCTGGCGACCTGTTCCATTTCTTCCTTCTTGGACAGCTTCTTGGAAATGCTATCCAGGAACTGCACGACGGCGTCCACGGCCTTGTCGATGCCCCGCTTGACCGCCATCGGATTGGCGCCCGCGGTGATGTTCCGCAGCCCTTCCTGATAGAGCGAGAGGGCCAGGATGGTAGCCGTGGTGGTGCCATCGCCGGCGACGTCGCTCGTCTTCTGGGCCACGGCGTTGACCAGCTTCGCGCCCATGTTCTCGAACGGGTCGGCCAGATCGATCTCCTTGCTGACGGTGACGCCGTCTTTGGTGACGGTCGGTCCGCCGAAGCTCTTGTCAAGGATCACATTGCGTCCGGTCGGCCCCAGGGTAATGCCCACGGCGTGGGCGAGTTTATCAGCGCCCGCAAGCAGCTTTTTGCGGGCATCGTCGGTATAGAGCAATTGCTTTGCCATTTCTCAAACTACTCCATATTCTTTTTCAACCCGCTCCCTGCTCTGGGGCAGGGAGAAAATCTTCACTGTGGGCCCTCGGTTACTTCACGACCTTGGCGAGAATATCGGTCTCGCGCAGAATCTTGACGTCGCGGCCGCCCACTTCGATGTCGTTGCCGCTGTAGCGGCCATAGATGACCTCGTCGCCCTTGGCCACCGCCAGGATGTTGCGCTCGCCATTGTCGCGCAACTTGCCGGGGCCCACCGCCAACACGCGACCGCGCTGCGGTTTCTGCTTGGCTGTATCGGGCAGGAGAATTCCCCCACGGGTCTTTTCCTCGGCCTCCAGGGGCTCCACGACCACGCGGTCATCGAGGGGCCGAACCTTCAGATTGATATCTTTCTCTTTTGCCATGATGAAAATCCTGTACGAAACGATGAACAAGGAACGATGAACGGTCTTTCATGCATCCTTCATCGCTTACATGTCCATGCCGCCCATGCCGCCCATGCCACCCATGCCACCCATGCCACCCATGCCACCCATGCCACCGTGATGGTCATCGTGGTGGGCATCTTTCTTGTTCTTGTCGGGAATGTCGGCCACGAGTGATTCCGTGGTCAACAGCAGGCAGGCCACACTGGCGCCGTTCTGCAACGCGCTCCGCGTCACCTTGACCGGATCGACGATGCCGGCCTTACGCAGATCGGTGTAGACGCCCTTGTCTGCATCGTAGCCGTAGTTCTTGTCTTTGGTGCGGCGAATGTTGATGACGACCACTGTGCCATCGAGCCCGGCGTTCTCGGCGATCCAGCGGCAAGGCATCTCGATCACGCGCTGGAGCAATAGCACACCCAACCCCTCGTCACCGTCCAGCTGGAGCTTGTCCAGCACCTTACGCGCCTGAAGCAAGGCCACGCCGCCCCCGGCAACGATTCCCTCGGCGATGGCCGCCCGGGTCGCGTGCAAGGCGTCTTCATAGAGAGCCTTGCGTTCCTTCATCTCCGTCTCGGTGGCGGCGCCGACCTTGATCTGGGCCACACCGCCGGCCAGCTTCGCCAGGCGCTCCTGCAACTTCTCGCGATCATATTCGCTGTCTGTCTTCTCGATCTCGCGGCGGATCATCTCGGCCCGCCCGTCGGTCGCCTTTTTATCACCCGCCCCCTCGGTGATCGTCGTGTTTTCCGAATCGATACGCACGTTCTTGGCTCGGCCGAGATCACGCAACTGGACGTTATCCAGTTGGATGCCGAGGTCCTTGAAGATGGCCCGGCCACCGGTCAGCGTGGCGATGTCTTCCAGCATGGCTTTGCGCCGGTCGCCGTAACCGGGGGCCTTGACGGCGCAGACTTGCAGGACACCGCGAAGCTTGTTCAGCACCAGCGTCGCCAGGGCATCGCCTTCGAGATCCTCCGCGATGACCAGCAACGGCCGTTTCTCCCGAGAGATGGTCTCCAGGAGCGGGATCAGGTTCTTGGCGGAGGTGATTTTTTCTTCGTAGATGAGGATGAAGGGGTTTTCCAGCTCGACCGTGACCGTTTCCTGATTGGTCACGAAGTGCGGTGACAGGAAGCCGCGATCGAACTGCATGCCCTGCACCACCACGACCTCGGTCTCGGAGGCCTTGCCTTCTTCGACGGTGATCACGCCGTTGGCCGCCCCGACCATCCTCATGGCTTCGGCCAGCTTGTTGCCAATCTCGGGGTTATTGTTGGAGGCGATCGTCGCCACCTCGGTGATCTCTTTCTCGTCCTTGCCATCGATTTTCTCGGCCAGGCGGTGCAGCTCCTCGACGACGCGATCGACGCCCTTCTGGATACCGCGGGTCAGCGCCATCGGGTCGGCGCCGGCGGCGATGTTTTTCAGGCCTTCGCGATAGATGGCCTCGGCCAAAACGGTTGCCGTGGTAGTGCCGTCACCCGCCACGTCGCTCGTCTTGCTGGCCGCTTCTTTGACCAGCTGGGCGCCCATGTTTTCGAAGGGGTCCTGGAGCTCGATTTCCTCGGCCACGGTGACGCCGTCTTTGGTGACAGTGGGGCTGCCCCAGCCTTTGTCGAGCACGGCATTGCGACCGCGCGGTCCGAGGGTGCTGCGTACGGCCCGTGCCAGCTTGCTCACGCCGGTGAGCAGCTTCTGCCGCGCCTCGTCGCTATACGTCAATTGCTTCGCCATCCACGTATCTCCTTTCCACGCATTCATTCGCGGCGAGCGCGAGAGGGAAGGAACCGCTGCTCCATACTCCGAGAGTCTCGTCGCCTGCCGGTTTCCGTTGTCGGGATCGTTGCGGCTGATCCCCTCGATATCGTGGCGGAGGGGACCAAGCTCGGCGCTATCCGGTGTACAACTTCCAAGGATGCCCGCACGCCAGGGTATCTCCCCAGCGGCATGTGCAGGCGTTGAGCAATCCGTGTGCCATCGGGGATGCGCGACTCAAGTCTTAACGATACAATGGCTTATGATAACAGTGGCGGATGGCCAGATCGCCGAATTGCTGCCAATGTGGCAGATGGAGCGGGGGCGGCATACCAAAAATGTCAACAGGCCGGTCTTCCGCGCGCGCTGGACCAGAACCGCCGATGCAGACCTGCGCTAATGGAGAACGGGCGAACGCAGTTCCGGGTTGGGGCGCATGAAGAGCCTCTGCCATTCGGTGTCGAGCTGTCTCACCAGGCGGCTTTGCACGTCAAACTCGTTCTGCTCCTGGTCGGTCCAATTGGCTTCGCGCTGAAGGCAGCGGACCGCGAGGTGCAGGAGTTTGGCACGTGCATCGAGCTGTTCGGCGCGAACCTGCCGAACCTTGTCGGACCACTTCTCCTCATAGGGACCGGCCTTGTGGAGTTGCTCTGCGGCCTGGGCCAGGTGTGCCTGGGCTTGTTCCAAAGCCGGTATGGCTTGCTCGACCGCGTGCGGATCGCGCTGGAGGGGATCTTTGCGCAGCAGCGGCGTCAGGTTGAGACGAAGGACTTCTAGTGCCTCGCGGTCGGCTCGATCCGCGGGGTCGAGGTATTCGTTTTTCAACTCGTGACGGTCTGCCTCCACCCTCTGCCGCCGAGCATCTGCCTCCAGACGCTGCGCAAAGGCCTGCCAGTCCTTGTCGTTTACTCGAAAGTAATCGAGCGTCCCCAGGCACCAGACGGGAAGGACGAACAAGCCGAGCAGCGCCAGTCCGCGCCGGAATCCATGACCAAAGCGCTGCTCATTGAGAAGCACCCCTGTCAAGGCCCCGACGACCGCGCCGCCGAAATGGGCTGCGCCGCCGATTCCTGGCATGAAACTGATGAAGGTGTTAATCACGAACACATTGAGGAGCTGCCGTAACCAGGCGGCCGTCAATTGTCGCGGCAAGTGGCTGCGATTGAGGAGAATCCACACGACCATCGAGGCCATGACACCAAACAGCGCCCCCGAGGCGCCGACGAGCGGGATCGGCTGGCCGTTCTGAAACGGTCTAACGATGAGTTGGGCACAGCTTCCTCCCAAGCCGGCAATCAGGTACAGAGCGAGGAAGCGAAATCGCCCCCACATCTGTTCCACCAGAGGGCCGACCGCGTACAGCCCATACATGTTCACGCCTAGGTGAATCAGTCCACCGTGGACGAAACAGCAGCTGAGCAGACGCCACCAGGCTCCCTCCACGATATCGCGGGCGGAGACCGCTCCGGTGGCGATGTGAATACTCGTCGTGTTCGGATTGCTCAGGAAGAGGTACGAGTACACCTCCACATGGTTCAAGACGGCCAAAACGAGGCCCCACAAGAACACGAGAATATTGGCAAACAGGATGGTGAGTGTGACAACCGGCAGCGTCGGGGAGTCGAGGACGGCACGCACGATCTCGCCGCGCTGCCAGGGTGTGGGGCGTCCGGCAGCGGGCACAGCGGGTGGAAGAATAGCTTTCGGAGGAGGCGGCAACTGACCGGCGCGCAGGTGCGCCAAGGCCTGCGGGTTGTGCAAGAACTCGGTGCCTTCGGGTGTAAGGACATAGCCTTGGCCGTGGCCCTGAGTCCACTCGGTCAGGCGAATCAGGCCGGCCAGGCGCAAGCGTTCCAGGGGCG
>JBGQLF010000761.1:0-5801 GCA_041499985.1 Gemmataceae bacterium | reverse complement strand
CGGCGACCGCGTGGTGGTCGGCTGCTCCGCTGGGGGCGCGGCGGGGGGGTGCGCTCGGGAGGCTTGCGCTCCGTGCCGGGCTTGATCATCGTCAGCGACACGCGCCGGCGTTCCTGGTCCACCAACAATACCCACACCGTCACGACATCACCGACGGCGACCACATCGTAGGGATTCTTGATGTAACGGTTGGCCATCTGGCTAATATGGACCAGGCCACTGTCCTTGAGCCCGACATCGACGAAGGCGCCAAAGTCCACCACATTCAGGACGGTACCCTTCAGCTCCATGCCCGCCTGCAAATCCTCCAGCTTGAGGATGCCTTTTTTGAAAATCGGCGGGGGCAGATCCTCACGTGGGTCGCGTCCCGGACGAGCCAACGATTCGAGAATGTCGTGCAGCGTCGGGATGCCGATTTCCAGCTGCTTACTCACTTCCTCCGGGGACACAGCCTTGAGCTTCTGCTGGAGCTCCTCGTTTTTCAGCCGGTCGCGCAACACGTCGAGATCGCAGCCGAGCTCCGCGAGCAGACGCTGGGCCACGCTATAGCTCTCGGGATGGATCCAGGTCTGATCCAGTGCGTTGTCGCCACTGTTGATCTTGAGGAAGCCCGCTGCCTGGATGTAGCGGATCGGCCCTACATTGGGAACTTGTAGCAGCTGTTCGCGGCTCTTGAACGGTCCGTTTTTGGCGCGGTAATCGACCAGCTCCCGTGCCACCAGCTGGTTGAGCCCCGACACGTGGCGGAGCAAGGGAACACTGGCCGTATTCAAGTCGACACCGACATGGTTGACACACGATTCGACGACGGCCTCGAGCGAATCCTTCAGCCGGCGCGGACTGAGGTCGTGTTGGTACAGGCCGACACCGATACTCTGCGGATCGACTTTGACCAACTCGCTGAGCGGATCCTGCAAGCGCCGGCCGATGGAGATCGTGCCGCGCAAGGTGGCATCGTAATTGGGAAACTCCTCCCGACCGACGGCGCTGGCCGAATAAACGCTGGCGCCGGCTTCGTTGACGATGACGTACGCTTGGTCGGGCAGCTTGGAGCTGATGAGTTCCGAGACCAGCTCTTCGGTCTCGCGGCAGGCCGTGCCGTTGCCAATGGCAATGACGGTCAGCTGATATTTGCGGATCAGGTCTTCCAGCTTGGCCTTGGCGTCCTCGCGCGGCGACGAGACCGGGGCAGCCGGGGGAGGGGTCTCGGCAACAGCAGCGGGCGGAGCCGGCGCGGGAGCTTCCACAGGCGGTGGCGGCAGCTCCGGTGCCGAGGAAGCAGACAAGGAGACAGGTGCTTCGCCTGCCTCCGTCGCCGGCGGCGCGTCTATTCCAGTGCGAGGGGCTTCCGCCGCCTCCTTCTCCTTGTCTCCTTGTCTCCTTGCCTCCTTGTCTGCTTTATCGCCGCGTCCTCTGCCACGCTCGCCTTTGCCGAAGGGGAAGATCACGCCGTCTTCGAGCAGGTTGCCGATTTCATCCAGTGCCGCAACTTTACATCCCGTGCGGAACCCTGGATCGATCGCCAGCACGCGCCGGCCATGCAGCGGCGGCTGGAGCAGCAGGCTGCGGAGATTGCGGGCGAACACGCGGACCGCGTGCTCCTCGGCCTCGTCGGTCAGTTCGCGGCGAATCTCCCGCTCCAGGCTGGGCAGGAGCAGCCGGGTCAGCGCATCTTCGGTCGCGCGGCGCAGGAACTCCGCGTGTGGGTGATCGGCCCAGGGCAGCGGGTCCAGAGCGGCGCGGCGCACGGCTTCGAGATCCGACTCCACGCGTGCCTTGAGTGCGCCTTCCTTTTCACCCCGATTGATCGCCAAGATCCGGTGCGGTGGGATCTGGCGCACGGGCTCGGTGAACTGGAAATAATCCTTGTACTCGAGTCCCTGGTCCGCAGCCAGATGCTCGCTCTTGATGGTCGTGAGCCGGGCCGTTTCCCACAGTAAGGATCGGACCGCGGCCCGCACGTCCGCCGTTTCGGCAATCTGCTCGGCCAAGATGTGTTGGACGCCGAGCAAGACATCGTCTGCCGTGGGCAGTTCCTTCTCGGGGTTGACCATCGTGGCCAACACTTCCGGAAGATTGGCAACGGCCGGCTCGCGGTTCCAGACCGCCAGCGCCAACGGCTCCAGGCCGCGCTCGCGGGCCACCGTGGCGAGGGTGCGCTTCTTCGGCTTGTAGGGCAGGTACAGGTCTTCGAGCCGCTTGGAGGTGTCGGTCGCCAGGATGGCGGCGCGCAATTCCTCGGTGAGCTTGCCCTGGCCCTCGATACTTTTGAGAATCGTCTGTCTGCGCTCCGCCAGCTGGCGGAGCAGGCCGACCCGCATTTGGATTTGCCGGATCAGCTCTTCGTTGAGGCCGCCGGTGCGTTCCTTGCGGTACCGGGTGATGAATGGCACCGTGTTGCCCTCGTCGAGCAACTGGACCACACTTTCCACCTGGACCTTACGGATCTGAAGGTCTTGTGCAATCCGCGAAAGGTCGAGCGGCGCTGCTGGACTTGACCTTACGGGCATCAGAGAGGTCTGCATGTCTTGAGTCATCCAAGAGAAGTCGAGCGTGTGCGAGCGCACCGGCTGAACTTAGGCATCGGAGGTGTTTCCACCACTCGCTCCCTCTAGAAAGGTAGGGCTGCCTTCAAGAGCTACTCGCCTTTTCGGCATCCGCGGTGTCCGCTCACTCTAAAGTGATTGGGGGCCAGTGTCAAGTCGGCTCTCGATTACATATTGACTTGACATCTTATCCCTTGATCAAGTATACAAAAGTACACGAATCGTTCCGGGGTTATTTATCCCAGCCAGCAAGAGCCCCTTTTGGCCAGGTTCACCGAAAGTCTTCCCTCATGCGTTCCATTCTCCACCTTGATGCGGATGCCTTTTTTGCTTCCGTGGAACAGCGCGATCAGCCGAATCTACGGGGCCGACCCGTGGTCGTGGGCACCGGCGTCGTCGCCAGCTGTAGTTACGAGGCGCGCCGCTCTGGTATTCGCACCGGCATGCGCTTGGCTGTAGCGCGCCGTCTCTGCCACGATTTGATTGTAGCTCCTGGAGAGTATCCTCGCTACGAACAAGCGGCGCGCCGCATCCTGGCGATCTGCCAGGAGCAAACTCCGCTGGTCGAAGTCGCCGCTCTTGATGACCTGTACCTCGATCTGACGCAGCAAGGCAGTCCCGAACAGGTGGCCCAGACACTCCGGGCCCAGATTCGCGACGAAGTACGCCTGAGCGTCTCGATCGGCATCGGCAGCAATAAGCTCATTGCCAAGGTGGCCACGAAACAGGCCAAGCCAGGTCGGCAAATCCTGATCGCCGGCGGCTGCGAACGCGCCTACCTGGCACCGTGGCCGGCGCGGGTCTTGCCGGGAGCGGGGCGGCAAGTGGCGGAGCGGTTGGCACGTCTCAATGTGTACCAGGTTGGCGAGGTGGCCGGCATGCCGGTGCCGGTGCTGCGCGGGCTGTTCGGCAGGCCGGGGCTGCTGCTGCACGAACAGGCACACGGCTTTGATCCGCGGCCGGTCGAGCCGCGCAAGCCGCAGCAATCTGTCAGCCGTTGCACCAGCTTTGATCCGCCCACCGCCGAGCGGGCCTTCTTGCAAGCAATGCTGGATTACCTCCTGGATCGGTCCCTGACCTGGCTGCGGTTTCACGACCTATACGCGCGCGGTCTGGTGCTGACGATCCGTTACGGCGATTACGAAAGCGCCGTGGGACGGGTACCGCTTCACGGACTGGACCCGACCGAATGCGACATCCAGGCAGCGGCCCGCGCGCGCTTGGCCACGCTCTATCAGCGCCGGCTGCCGCTGCGGCTTCTCGGCGTCGAGCTAGGACCGCTCGGCGCCCGCGATCGGCAACCGGTGCTCTTCCCGGATCCCGCCGACGAACGGGCTCGCCGCTTGACCGCTTGCAAGGACGCGATCCGCCAGCGTTTCGGCTTCACGGCTGTGCTCAACGGCTCGGCGCTCCTGCTGGCCCAGCGCCTTGACCGCGATCGGGAAAACTTTTGCCTGCGCACGCCGTGTTTGACAAGGTGAGTCAGTATTAACTACGCATCTGAGCCCGACGCGCCAGCGAGGGAAGCCGTCTTCCCTCGCTGGCGCGTCGGGCTTAGACCTCTCTGCTGCTGTTGGCCGCGGAAAGCCGCTTGCGAATCGGTTCTGCGCTCTATCTAATGAACTATTCGTCGACACCACTCGAGTACGCACCCAGTAAGGAGGGCTACCGCATCATGACGTCACGGAAACGTTCCAAGCTCTGGTGGCTGGCAGCAGCCTTGCTGGTCGCGAGCTTGGCCGTGACCGCGGCGTGCTGGTCGGGAGGCAAGGGCCCGACTCCAGTCACTCCCGCCCCGACTTCCAAGTCCCCCGAAGAAGCATCGGGGCCCGGTTGGTTTCGCGATTTGACGGCGGAATCCGGCGTGCACTTCACCTACCGCAACGGCGAGGAAGCGAACCATTATGCCATCCTGGAATCGCTGGGCGGCGGCGTGGCTCTAATCGACTACGACGGCGATGGCCTGCTCGACATTTTTCTCCCCGGCGGCGGCTACTACGACGGACCGGACAAGAAAGAAATCAAGGGCCATCCCAGCAAGCTCTACAAAAACCTGGGTAACTGGAAGTTCAAGGACGTCAGCGCGGAGGTAGGCCTCGAGCAGCTCCGCTTCTACACGCACGGTGTTGCGGTCGGCGATTACAACAACGACGGCTGGCCGGACCTGTTCGTCACCGGTTGGGGCCGGGTGGCCCTGTTGCGCAACGACTCCGACGGTAAGGGGGGCCGGCGCTTCACGGATGTGACCCAGGAGGCCGGACTGACAGAAAAGCTCTGGACCACGAGCGCCGCTTGGGCCGATCTCGATGGCGATGGCTATCCCGACCTCTACGTCTGCCAATACGTCAACTGGTCGTGGGACCACCACCCCAAATGCTCCGGATACAGTATCACGGTGCCGGTGGACGTCTGTCCGCCCAAGCAATTCGACGGCTTGCCGCACAAGCTCTATCGCAACAATGGCAATGGCACCTTTACCGATGTCAGTAGGGAAGCAGGTTTGCGCATGGATCGTCCGGACAAGCAATACGGCAAAGGCCTGGGCGTGGTCATTGTGGACGTCAATGGCGACCGCAAGCCGGACATTTACGTCGCCAACGATACGGTCGATAACTTCCTCTACCTCAACCAGAGCACACCAGGAAAACTTCGCTTTGAGGAGATCGGCTTGCCCACGGGCGTGGCCCGGAATGACCGCGGCGTGCCCGATGGCAGCATGGGCGTGGATGCAACCGACTACGATGGCAGCGGATTGCCGTCGATTTGGGTCACCAACTATGAAAACGAGATGCATGCCCTGTACCGCAACCAGGGCAATGACACGGAAGGCCGAGCACTCTTCCTGTACAGTACGCAGGCCTCGGGCATTGGGGCGATCGGGCAGATTTACGTGGGTTTCGGGACCGGCTTCCTCGATGTGGACAACAAGGGTTGGGAGGACATCGTCATTGCCAACGGCCACGTGATTCGCCATCCGCAGACGACGGGATTGCAGCAGAAGCCGGTGCTTCTCCGCAACAGGGGCAATGCTCGGTTTGCCGAGAGCACCCAGCAGGGAGGCTCCTACTTCCACCGTGTGCACATTGGTCGCGGCCTGGCCATTGGCGATCTCGACAATGACGGCTGGCCGGATCTGGTGATCAGCCACCTCAACGAACCGGTGGCGATATTGCGGAACGAAGCGTCCCAGACGCTGAATCCAAGGCACCACTGGCTGGGGGTCGAGTTGGTGGGGAAAGACAACCAGTCGGTGGT
>JBGQLF010000760.1:0-5801 GCA_041499985.1 Gemmataceae bacterium | reverse complement strand
TCCCAAGCAGGAGCAGGAGGCCATGCACCGCCGCAAGGTCATGCGCCGCGCTCGCTCCAAGAAGCAGCGCCCCATCCTCCTCGCTGAGTTAGAGCGCCGTTACCTGGCTGCTCCTTAGCCTCTTACCGGGTCGTTGAAAAACTTAGCGGGTCCGTTGGCGTTGCCCCATTTCCATCAGTCTTCACGGAATCCTGGAGGCCACTCTTTTTACGAGACCACGAACACGAAGGCCAAGAGGAGACCATGAACTACTTCACGCCAGAACTGCTGGAGCGATTCCGGTCCCAGGACGACCAAGAGGCCGAGACGGCGGCGGACGAATGGGAGGCGAAAGGAGAAGCCTACGTCGCTTACTTGCGGAGCGTCGCAGCGCAGCTTCCCGCACCCCTCAGACAGTTGCTTGAGAACTACTACCTGCATGACGCCGAAATGGTGTTCGCTGCCGTCGATGGCACGGAGTTCCAGGTCACTCTCAAGCTGGATACGCCGCCGCACGATTCCCTCTTGCTTACTTACAAGTCCGTGGACGCCGTACAGGTTATCCCGCACCCACCAAGCCCGTGCAGTCCTGTTCCGGTCGTGTGGCTCTATGACGAGGTGGAGATCCAGCACGATCAAGCCGCATTCAAGCACTCCATTCTTCTGTCCAACGGCTGGGACTTGCGGATCAGCTTCCGCGATTTCAGCTTCCGCGGCGTGTCCAACCGACAGGTTCTGGTAAGCGGCAGTTGCCAGATTCCACAAGTGGCTCTCCCCATTTCGATGCCCCTCCCCGCGTCCACGACGTGATAGGACGCGGCCAAGCTGCTCCAGACAAATCCTATTCCGAGCGAATCCGGAGCGGCCAGGACGCGGCCACGCGGCTACGGCTCGGCCGCGCGTGCGAAACTTTCTTGCCCGAGTAGTACCGTTCATGGAGCCTCAGGCGACGGGGACACGACGAAGCGTTGTCCCGTGTGAAATGTCTCGATCACCAGACTACTGGGTTGACTGTGGATCGTGATGGCGCCATGTGGCCAGGTGCCGAGGAACTGGGTGCCGAGGCCAGTGTACGGCTCGGTCGCCCGGGTACCGCCACGCGGAGGTCCTTCGCAGGAGACGACCACCTTCGGCCGTGCCCAAGTCGCAAGCTCCGGCGTGTTGACAACCCGGCTGCCATGGTGCGGCGCCATGAGCACATCGATTGGGGGCAGCGGCAGCGCCAGCACCCGCGCCAGGCCGAGGCCTTCCAGATCGCCCGTCAACAGCAGCGTATGGCCGGCATGCCGCATCAGTAACACCAGGCTGCGCGCGTTTTCGTTGCCGTCAGGCCCTTGTGCTGGGGGATGCAACACCTCGATCGCCATGTCGCCGGCCGACAACCGGTCACCGGCGCTCACGGTTCGCACCGGGATGCCGTACCGGTCCAGCGCCTTCAGAGTCTCCTTCACCGCCGGCGTGGCTTTGTCTCGAAAGGTGGGCGTGCAGCTGACCTGACCAACCACAAATCGCTCCAGCAGCGCTGGCAGGCCGTTGAAATGATCGAGATCGGCGTGCGAGAGGAAGACTTCATCGATCCGCCGGATGCCGCGATGCCAGAGGAACGGAGCAATCTTCAGGCGTGTCACTTCCGGACCGGTGATGGCGCCGGCATCGTAGAGCAGCGTTCGGCCATCAGGAGTTTCGAGGACCGTGCAGCCGCCATGCCCGACCGCGAGAAACGTGCAACGCAACTCATTCGTAGCAGGCCGCACGGATCCGCTGAGGAGGCCCACACAGCACCAAGCCACGCCAGCCAAGACGACCCAGCGCCGGTGGCGCTGGACTGGCTTCTGCGTCAAGAGCGCCAACAGAGCCGCGTAGAAGATCCACAACCACCACTCGGGGAGATCGCCCACATACCAGTGACCGCACGGCAGAAGATCGGCGACATGGACCAGGCCATCGCACACCGCCAAGATCCACTGCGTTGGCCAGGCAAACAGCGGGATCAGCAGCGGGCACACCGCCGCGACCAGGAGCATCAAGAAGCCGGTAATCAGCGCCAGCGAGGTCAAGAGAGTAAGCGGAGGGCCAATCACGATGGCGAGCGGGGAGACCAGATGGTAGCGGGCGGCGACAAGGGGCGCCACTGCCAGCCAGATGAGCAGGCAGAGCAAGTAGTTCGCCATAACGTACCTCCCAATCCTGCGGAGCCGCTTCTGCCAGGCCGGACGGGTTTCCTCGACGAGGCGATCGAGAGGATCCCTTTGGGGCGGAGGACGCGGTTCGGTCGCCCACTGCGCCAGCACGAAACCCCAAAGAAGCGGATACTTCTCCGACGCGAGCCAGCTTCCTGGTCCCCAGTACAGTATGGCCACGGCCAAAAACGAGAGCTGGCAACCGACGCTGAACAGATCCGCCGGATTGAGGAGCGCCACAAGCAACCAGGCCAGGGCGAACGAGTTCACGGGGAAGACCGGCCGGCGCACCAGAAAGCCGATGCTGGCGGCACACACCATCACCGCGGAACGCAGCACGGGCGGCCTGCCACCGACCAGCAGGGCATAGCCAAGGAGGAAGAGCGCCACCAGGATGCCCCCCCAACGACGGCGCACCGCCAGCAGCCGAAGGGTCCAGCCGAGGAAGAACGCCAGGACCACGAGGTGTTGCCCGGAGATCGCCAGGACGTGAATCACGCCGGTGCGGATGTGCTTTTGCCAATCCTCGCGCGTCATCGTCGAGCCTTCGCCCAGCAGCAAGGCCATGGCCAGGCCGCTCAGTTCCCGCGGCAGTGCCTCGCGCAGGACGCGCTGGCCCCAGCCGCGCAGCACCGCCAGCTGACCATAGAACGACCCGCGCCAACCCTCCGCCAGGCGGGTGACTCCTTCCGGTGTCTTCTGCACCTGGATCTGGGCGCGGATCCGATCGTCTTGGAGAAAACCGGCGTAATCGCGCTCCCCGGGATTCACCGGGCCGTGCGGGGCCATTAGCCGTCCAACGATCTCGACTTCATCGCCCACGTGCAATCCTTCGAGGTGGCCCGTGACCGCCAGTCGAGCCCGGCCGGAGGCGGACACCCAGTCCTCGCTCTGCCGTAGCTGTGTCACGCGCACCACCGCCAGAGTCGGGTCGGTCTGGGCCATGCTTTGCAGGGGACTCGCCGGCGGTTGGTAGGCAATGATAGGCTCCTCTTCGATCACCCCGCGCAGGCGTGCCGGCCGTGGTTCCGCGGTGACAAACTGGCCAATGTCATCGGCAGGATAGGATTCCTCATGGGCATGATGATAAGCGGCCCCCAGGGCGATGCCGCTCAAAGTGAGATAAACGAGCGGAAGCCCGGGGCGTGCTGCTCGGCGCGTGATCCACCAGGCGAGTAGACCCAGCCCAACTGCGAGCAGGCTGAACAGGAGGGGTATCGCCAGGTAACGATCCAGCACAATCCCCGCCGTCAGCGCCAGAGCGGCCCCAACCAGCGGTGCACGCCACACGCTGTCCTCGTAGACGAACCGAGGTCGCCCGGAGGCAGGCGTTACGGAACCAGAGCTTGGCGGTTCACCAATCATCGTTCGAGGAGCCTATGCGGCAGGCGATGGTGCAAAGTTCACAAAGGCCCGCTTCCGGGTGGCACGCCCTGAGTCTTCGAAGGGCGTGTCTGCCGCAGCCCCACGCCCTTCGAAGACTCAGGGCGTGCCACCCACGTTGGAACCATGTCGACGATACTGACCGCCGATTGCACTCTCATCCGGCCGGGCGCCGGGTTGGTTTGAACGGCTGCAAGTCGTCATCCAGGTGGTTGGCAAGGATCGAGCGGGCCATGAGCTGGGCACAGAGCGGCGCCAGCAGGATGCCCTTGCGGAAGTGGCCCGTGCTGACCCACAGATTCTGGAGCGGCGGCACCGGTCCCATGTAGGGCCAGCCATCGGGAGTGGCTGGCCGCAGTCCCGCCCATGCTCGCGCTAGGGGCAATCGACCCACCGCCGGGGCGACGGCGCAGACCTGGTGTAGAATCTGGCGCAGCCCGCCGAGCGTGACGCGGTCGTCGAAGCCCGCTTCCTCGACCGTGACGCCGAGCACGAGACTGCCATCAGGCCGTGGCACGAACAGGGCATCGCCGACAGCCAGCGGCGTGTGGATTGGTGAGACGCGACAGTCCGCCTGCACCATTTGGCCCTTCACGGGCTGTGTGGGGAGAGCCAGGCCCAGCGATTCCGCCAGGCCGCCGCTCCAGGCCCCCGCGGTCAGTACCACGGCTCCCGGATGGTAGAGCCCCCCGGTCGTGTGGACCACGGTGATGCGCTCACCCGCTTGCACCAGCTGCTGGACCGGTTCGTTCTGCCGGATCGTGACACCGGTCAGCTCGGCCACCTGGGCGACCGCGCGGGTAAGCCGGGCCGGATCGACCTGAGCATCTTCGGGATAGAAAATCGCGCCGAAGACGGAACTGGCCAGAGCAGGCTCGCGCCGGCGCACTTCCTCTTCGGAGAGCACTTCGATGCGCCGGCTCGGATGAACCGGGTCACCGGAACGCGGCTGAAGAGCCTGGGGCTGCGGCTCCTGCCAGACTTCGAGCACCCCGGGCCGGCGATAGCCGACATCCCCTGCACCGTCTTCGCGCAGCTCATGGATCCAGCTCTCGTACAGCGCGGCACTCTGGTGGCAGAGATCGACCAGAGGACCAGCCGGCATCGACGACAGCGCCGGTACCAGCAGTCCCGCCGCAGCCGACGACGCACCGGCGCCTACGTGGCTGCGCTCCACGACCGTCACCGTCAGGTTGGCCCGCGCCAATTCGCGCGCCAGGCTACAGCCGATGACGCCCGCTCCAATGATCAACACATCGGGGGTTTCCATGCTGGAATTGTCCGTACTGTGCCCCGGCATGGCAAATGAGAAATCGGTGTTGAGTACCATGACTCCTCGGAAGGGATCGCCCCCTCATCACCGGCGCTAGAATTCCCTTGTTTGCCGGGGAGCGGCAGGATAAGCTCAATGCCATCGGGAAAGTCAACAGATCCTTCGTGACCGGGTGGCGCGTGTGTCGGTTGATTAGCCTACGACCGGTTCGGCAACTCGCCGGGGCGCTGCTGGCGCTGGCGGCCCTCGGACTGTGTGCGCCCGTAGCCCGCGCAGAGTGCGGGGACTATGTCCTGTGGGGCTCCCACGCCCCGGCCACCAGTTCCAGTCTGCAAAAGAACCCCAACGCCGAACGGGCGCCCTCTACACTGCTTCCGCAGAGAATTCCTGTTCCCGCCCGTGCTCCGTGCCGTGGTCCGCAGTGCTCGAGGCATACGCCCTCGCCATGGACACCGCTGACGGTGAGGATAACGCCCGTGGAGCAAGAAGGCTCTCCCTCGATCCAGCTCGTGCTTACCGCCCCCGCTGGCGTAACCTGCCCGGTCGCGGCTACTCGGCCTCCTCCCCTCCGCCGTTCCTCCGCAATTTACCATCCTCCCCGCGCCTGATCGGCGCGCGTGTCTGTGGGACAACGCGTCAGAGTCTACCGTCGAGAACGCTTCGGACCGCCCGCGCAATGGGTCCCATTCACGGCCCACACGGCTGGAGTCCGATTCCGTAGTTACGCTCTCGTTCATGTTCTTCCCTGCTGCCATCCGTGAGTCAACCCGATGGACAACCGAGATCCCAGTTTGGCCAAATTCCCCTCCGCGGGGGCGGCGCGGCCCAAGCTTTTGGACCGGCGCAAGAATGTTTACGAGCCGGCCATCGGACCGCGCCTGAAAGTGCTGCTGTTCTTCATCTTTGCCTGTGTCGCCGTCCTGGGCGCCACCGGTGTCTACCTGCTGGCCATCCGCTTCCTGGAATGGGTCCGCGCCCAAACGTAC
>JBGQLF010000759.1:0-5803 GCA_041499985.1 Gemmataceae bacterium | reverse complement strand
GCTGCTCAGCACTGTGCCCGCAGTGGCAGACGACGCAGGGTTTGTGAAGAAGACCTACACCTACAAGTATGTGGGCGACACGCCAATCCGGGCCGACGTTTACCGGTCCAACGATACGAAGCTGCGGCCCGCGGTCGTCTGGATCCATGGCGGGGCGTTACTCTTCGGCGGCAAGGAAGACGTGGCGCGCAAACTGGTGGATTTTTGCCGCACCGAGGGCTTCGTGCTCGTTGCCATCGACTATCGTCTGGCGCCCGAGGTCAAACTGCCGGCCATTGTCGAAGACGTCCAGGAGGCTTTCCGTTGGCTCCGTACCCAGGGACCGAAGCTGTTTGCCCTCGACTCGGACAAGGTCGTCGTGGCGGGAACGTCCGCCGGGGGGTATCTCAGTCTGATGACCGGCATCGGGATCGAACCGCGCCCCAAAGCACTGGTCTCCTACTGGGGCTATGGGGATGTGGACGGTGACTGGTTGACCAAACCCTCGGCTTACTACCGGACGCACGCGCCCCTGCGGACCAAGGAAGAAGCCTACCAGGCGGTCGGACGCGAAGTGCTGACGGGCACGCAAACAAATCCGGCCCAGCAGAAGGCACGTGTCCAGTTCTTTTATCATCTGCGCCAAAACGGCCTTTGGACCAAAGAAGTGACCGGCTGGGATCCACAGACCGCTCGCCGGAATCTCGACCCGTTTTGCCCTGTCCGCAACGTGACCTCCGGATACCCGCCGACCCTACTGATCCACGGCACGGTAGACAACGACGTTCCGTGCGAAGAATCCCAGGCCATGGTGGCGGAACTCGCCCGCCACAAAGTCCCACATGAACTGATTGTGATCCCCGGCGCGGGACACGGTCTGGGCGGTGGTGACAAGCAACTCGTCGCCGAGGCTCACGAGCGTGCCCTGGCCTTCATGCGGAGGCATCTGAAGGAAAAGATCCCCTCGTCGGGGGAAGCCCTGTCCGACTGCCTGCCGGTTACCGAACTCCTGTTCCTCTCCGGCTCATCGCAATCCTTTGGGAGGTGAGAATCATGATCCGCTGCCGGCGTAGGATCGCTTTCACGTTGATCGAACTGCTCGTGGTGATTGCCATCATCGCCGTCCTCATCGGTCTGCTCCTCCCCGCCATTCAGAAAGTCCGCGAGGCGGCCAATCGCATGACGTGCCAGAACAACCTCAAACAGCTGGGCTTGGCCTGCCATAACTTTCACGATACCCGCGGTTGGCTCCCGCCCAATCGTCTGGATGACATTGTTACGGACGGGTATGCCACCTGGGCGGTGCTGCTCCTGCCGTACATCGAACAAGGCAATGTCTACAACCAGTGGAACCTGAACGCTCTCTATTCCAAACAGACCACGGCGGCCACGCAGGTTCAGATCAAGACGCACCTCTGTCCCACGCGGGGCCAAGAGGGCATGTTCTCGACGGAGACTCTCGGTCCCCCCGGCTGCCTGAGCGATTACGCCTGTAATGCCGGGTGCGGGACGTCGAATCAACAGGACGCCAACGGTCCGTTCGTTCGCGGCACGGTGACCAAGGACACGAACGGCCTGTTGACGAGTTGGAAAGGGTCCATTACGCTATCGGGTGGCATCCCCGACGGGACGAGCAATACGCTGCTGATCGGCGAGAAGCACATCCGCTATACAACCCCGTTTGGCACCAACGAAGACCGCAGCGTGTTTGGCTCGAATTACAATAGCTTTCTGCGGTTTGCCGGGATTGCCACCACAGACCAGTCCTTGCGCCCGTTCCAGCTGTACAGTCCGCTCGCGATCTGGAATGTTTCTGGAGTCAGCAACCAAGCCTTCGGTAGCCGCCACGATGGCGTGGTCCAGTTTGTCCTGTGCGACGGGAGCGTCAAGGCGATCTCGTATAACATCGATATCAATACCCTCACCAATTTGGCCAACCGGCAAGATGGTCGGGTCGTGGGCGATTATTGAGCCACCGCGCAAACTGCAAGCACAAACGACGGCTGCAATGGAATTGTGTATGCGCCAAGCCATTTTTGGGTGGGACCGATGGATCCGGAGGGGCCTGCTGGCGGCCGCTCTCAGCGTTCTTGCGGGCTGTGGGCCGAGTGGACCCAAGTACTATCCCGTCACCGGAAAGGTCGTGATGGAGAGCGATGGCAGCGTGCCGGCAAAGCTCATCAAACAAACGGTGGAGTTCCAGTCCACCACGGAGCCCAACACACGCGCCTTTGGCGAGATCAAGGCCGACGGCTCGTTTGAACTCTCGACGTGGAGGGAGGGACGTGGCACCCTGGGAGCCATCGAGGGAACCCACAAGGGACGCATGCTCCTGGAAATCCCTCAGGAAGAGGAAGCTCCCAATGCCCGGAAGAGGAAGGGTCCCATTGAATTCAAGTACACGCGCTTCGAGACTTCTCCCTGGACGATCCAGGTCCCGCCTACCGGGGAGGTGATTCTGAAGGTTCAATGAGACGTCGCTCGCTCGCCTCGATCGGGTACTTTGAAAGACATCCAAGCGGCAACAGCGAAGCGAGGCTCCGGGACCAAGCCAAGGAGACTCCCATGAGCAGCGCGGTTCTGCAAGAGCTCAGCCAGGTGCTGGGGAAAATCGATCGACCGGGCTCCTTCTGTGTCAGCGGCAGTGTTCCCGCTGTGCTGCCTGGGCTGGAAGTGGCTGGTCTTGGGCCGATTGGTTTGCCTCTTACGGACAAACAGGCGGAAGAGCTGAAGAAACTTTGCGAACAAGCCCCCTACGGCAAGGGCGAAGAGACCCTCGTCGATCCGAGCGTTCGGCGCGTTTGGCAGCTGAAACCAGAGCGCTTCACGCTGAGGAATCCCGATTGGGAAGAGTTCCTCCAGCAAACGGTTCAAAAGGTGCAACAGGAACTGGGCCTGGAGGAGCAGCAGCTGGAAAGCCATCTCTACGACCTGCTGCTCTACGAACCGGGTAGCTTCTTCTTGCCTCACCGCGATGGCGAGAAACTGGAGCGGATGGTGGCGACGCTGGTCATTGTGCTCCCCTCATCGTTTCAGGGCGGCGAGTTGGTGGTCCGGCATGACGGGCAGGAGCAGACGATCGATTTCAGCAGCGCGAACAACCAATTTCGCATCCACTTCGCTGCCTTCTATGCCGATTGTGAGCACGAAGTGCGCCCTCTTCGAGAGGGCTATCGTCTGTGCCTCGTCTACAATCTGACGCTGAAAAAAGGGGAAAAAAGCATCTCCGCGCCGCGCAGCTCGGAATATGTCGAACCAATCAGCCAGCTCCTGCGCGACTGGGCCAAGGACGACGCGGCTCGCAGGTTGGTCATCACGTTCGATCATCAGTACACCCAGGACGGCTTGACCTGGGATGCACTCAAAGGCGCGGATCGTCTCAAAGCGCGCGTCCTGCTCGAAGCCGTCCAGCAGGCGGATTGTCAGGCTTATCTCGCGTTGCTGACCTTCCATGAATCGGGTTCGGCGGAATACGCTGGCGGCTATTCTGGGCGGCGCAGTCGCTGGAACGACGACGATGACGATGCTGGTAATTATGAGATGGGAGAAGTGTTCGACTCCAGCTTGACCGCGGACCACTGGATCGATCGCGAAGGCAAACAGCTACTTCTCGGTGAGATAAGTGTCGAGGAAGACGAACTCCTCGACCCGGAAGCGCTCCAGGCTGTCGACCCCGAAGAGGAGTTCGAAGGCTACACGGGCAACGCGGGCATGACCCTCGACCGCTGGTATCGGCATGCCGCGATTATTCTGTGGCCCAACAAGAAGCAGTTCGACATCTTCTGCGACGCCGGCAGCCAGGCCGCCGTCCAGGCCCTGGGGCAGATGGTAAGCCAGTGGCAGCGCTCCGGCCAAGAGAACGCGGCCGCCCTGCAAGCACAATGTGGCGCGTTCGCCGCCACGATCATGGCGCGGTGGAAAGAAAACCCCTACGCCCGGAGTTACCCCCAGCCAACCACATCGTGTCCCCTCCTGCCGTCGCTGGCAGCGCTCGACGAGCCGAAGCTGATCCAAGCTTATCTGAGCCAGGTCCTGATCAAAGATGCAGCGATCGATCCCGGCAAGTTGCTGCCGCAGGTCCTCCAAGAGCATGGTTGGGAGACGTTTCAACGGGAGCTCGAGCTGGTTTTCCAAAGTACGACGGCCGAGACGCTCGAGCGAAACGTTCGGTTGCTGGAGCAAATCTGCTTGGCGGAACCGCGGAAGCAAGCGGGGTGGATCGAGCTATGCGGAGCGCTGGCGCAAGCGACCCTCCTGGCGCTGGAACGGATCGATGAGGAAAAGGCAACGCACGATTATCGGGCGAGGAGAGTGGAGAGAGCGGAACTGCTCGCCGGACTGGCCCGAGCGCTGCTGGCTACCGAACAGTTCGAGTTGCTGTCACGCGTCGTAACCCACACCCTGGACCGACCGGAAAAGTACCCCCTGACGCTCGCGCACGTGGCGGCGCTGACCAAGCTGCAGCCCTGGCTCGAGAAGCAGATCCAGAAGCCTTGTCCGGCTCTGTCATCCTGGATCGCCTCGTGCTGTGAACAATTGGAATCTCTTACAGAGGAGTTCCCGCAGCCGCCCGCCGACTTTCGCCGCACGGCCGGTCTTTCCTGCCAATGCCTGGACTGCGGCGAGCTGAGACGGTTCCTGGAAGATCCACAGGAACGCGAGCATCGCTTCCGCGTCAAGGAAGAGCGGCGCCAGCATTTGCAAGGGATCATCCAGCAGCAGAGCTGTGATCTGGACCTCAAGACCGAGAAGCGCGGAACTCCCTACACCCTGGTGTGCACCAAGAATGCCGCGTCGTACCAGGCAAGGCTGGCGAAGTTTCATCAGGATCAAGCGCATCTGGCGACGCTCCGCGCGCTCCAGGCGAGCCTGCCGAAATGAAGCCGCTTCCACGTTGACGAATGCGGTGTGGCGCAAAGGACAAAGACGGTTGAAGATTCCCTGCCGGAAGCCCGAAAGTGTTTGGCGAAGGCGAAAGCCATGTATGGAAAGGTGGAAGCCACCGCGATAGCCAGGAGTCGCCAGAAGGTATTGGAAAGGTTGAACACTCGCTCGGCCAACATCATTGGAGTATCTTAAAATGAACTGCGGCTGGGGAAATCGGGGACGCTGGACGCGCTAGGTTGACCCCATGAGACAGTTCAAGTGGATCGAGTGGAACTTGCAGAAGATCGCCGCCCACGGCCTCTCGGCGGACGAAGTCGAAGCGGCGTTCGACCGTGTCTACCGACTCGAGGAACGCCGGGACGGCTCGTTCCAGATGTTCGCCGAGGTCCCGTCGGGGCGCCGGATCTGGGTGATCTGGCGGTACGACCGCGACGACGAGCCGATCCCGGATATCTTTGGGGAGACCGAGGACGCTCCCATTTTCGTCATTACCGCCTATTGAGAGGATATCTGATGGCTATCCCGCAACCGGACGTGCGAAGTGACCAACGCAAGGCCCAGGACGAACAGATCGCCTCCGAGCCGCCGTTGCCACACCCTGTCTTGCCCCCGGGCGAGCGCCCGCGGCCCGTTGAGGAACACCTGAGGCCGCTCCGCCGCCGTCCGGTCGCCGTACTCGGGGTGGTGGAAAACGGTTTGGTTCGCCCGCTCGACCCGCAGGTGAAGTTACCGGAGCGGTCGCGGGTGATTATTGTCGCGTCCGAGCGGGTGTGACCCAGCCTCGCAAGGACCGTCTGCGCTGCGAGGAGAAAAAGTGCTAGGAACCTTTCCCGAGCCGGAAAGGTTCCTGACACCGTTTCCCTCCCTGACACCGTTTCCGTCTCGGTGGCCGCACGCAGCAGCCGATTGACAGCGACGTCGGCTACTTCCGGGCAAG
>JBGQLF010000758.1:0-5804 GCA_041499985.1 Gemmataceae bacterium | reverse complement strand
CTTTAACAATCCTTGCGGCACTATACTGCGGCCATAATGACGGGTCAATCATGTCGACAGTCGTTATCCCGTCCGTTGCCGCGATTTGGGTATGTCGTAACGATCCCACCAGGTTGACCGCGGCGTTACGCAAGCCGCTGAAGACCTGGGGAAGGTTGGCCGTACGAACGCGCCAGGCGTCTTCGCCGAATTCAGTATCATGAACCCAATCCAGGCATTTTCGATGCCCCAGCGTCCACGCCACCTGCCAGGAATGTCCGAGGCAGCGCCTTGGGAGAACGGAACGCTCGTGATGGAGGAGGCGACTTCGTTCGTTTCGCGGCGGCCGAGCCAGGTGATCCGTTCCAAGCGACAAACCTGAGAGTGACCAGGCCACTCGAGACAATCTGCGAGAGCACGTAAATTTGAATGGTGGCTCAGATGCTCGGTCGTTCGGTCGACATGACGGACGGCACTGCGCTACTCCGCGCCTCTGCATTTCCCATGCCGACCGGTGGCCGCTTGTCCTCCTGCTCCCGGTGGAACCGCCACTCCTTGCTCACGATCAGCCGCGCGCCGCGGTGAAAAGAAAAGTATGACCAGGCCCATTGCAGCACCACCAACAGCCGGTTCTCAAAACCGGTCAGGTAATAAATGTGTACCACGAGCCACAAAAGCCAGGCCGGAAAACCTGCTATCTTCAGCGGGCCGATCTCCACGATTGCACGGCTCCGGCCAATGGTGGCCATCTGCCCCTTGTCAGCGAAGTGGAATGGCTGCCGTGGCTTGCCCGCCATGTCAGAGCGGATCGTCCGCGCCAGATAGCGGCCCTGCTGGATGGCAACCGGCGCAGTACCGGGCAGGGGCTTGCCGGTCTGATGCGTGAAACAGGCTTGGTCGCCGGCCACGAAGGCGTTTCTGTGCCCCTTCACGCTCAGGTCCGGCTCTACGAACACGCGGTCCTGTGGATCGACCTCCAGACCGGCCGCCTGTCCGAGTGACGACGCCTTTACGCCCGCCGCCCACAGGACGGTGGCGGTCCGAATCCTCACGGCGCTAATTTCCACGCCGTCGGCGTCAATCTTCGTCACCGCACTGTTCGTCCAGGTCTGCACGCCCAGATGTTCTAGGTCGCGGGTAGCCCGGGCGGCCAGATGCTCGCTGAACATAGGCAGGATTCGCGGGCCCGCCTCCAACAGAATCACGCGGGCCAGCGTGGCGTCGATGTTGCGAAAATCCTTGGCCAGGGTGAAACGGCTCATCTCGCCGATGGCCCCGGCTAGCTCTACGCCCGTCGGTCCGCCGCCCACGACGACGAAGGTTAAGAGCCGCGTCCGGTCGTCTGGCGACGTGGTCCGCTCCGCCTCCTCGTAGGCCGAGAGCACGCGCCGACGGATCTCCGTGGCCTGTTCCAGGTTCTTCAGACCCGGCGCGTGCTCTTCCCACTCGTCGTGGCCAAAGTAGCTGTGCCGAGCGCCGCAGGCCACGATCAGGTAGTCGAAGGCTATTTCGCCGAAGTCGGCGACGGCCACCTTGCGGCTTAAGTCTAGCGAGCGAACCTCGCCTTGCAAGACGCGGATGTTGCGGTAGCGCGACAGCATGCTGCGGATCGGGGCGGCGATGTCCGCCGGGCTGAGGCCTGCCATGGCTACCTGGTACAAGAGCGGCTGAAACAGATGATGATTGGTGCGATCCACCAGCGTCACCTCGACGCCCGGGACGCCGCCCAATCCCCGGGCAGCGTTTAGCCCGACGAAGCCCCCACCGATGATCAGGACGTGCGGCATGATGGAGAGAAGCTGAGTGATTGCAAGTTGAAAATTGGATAGAGACTCTTCTCAGGGGTGACGGGCGCTGGAGGCGGCGCGGGCGATCTTTTCGCCGATGAGCGCGATCTTGTGATCCTTGAGCCGCTTTTCATTGAGCCAGTAGGGGCTGGTGATCTCCTTGAAGGCGTGGATGGCGGCCTGGATCCCCTCGGCCCAGGCCACGGCGATGAGCTTGATGTCGCCATGCACGTCTCCCACCGCGAAGATACTCTGCCGGCTGGTCTCAAAGTATGGATCGACGGCGATACTGCCGTCCTCATTCAACACGAGCGCGAGCCGCTCAAACGTATCCTTGGCCGACAAAAATCCGATCTGCACGATCGCCAGCGAACAGCTCAGTCGTTCGCCGCTCGTAAGCTCCAACTCGATCTCGTTCCCCGCGAACCGCGCCGCTGTGATCTCAGTCGACGTGTGGACCCGCCCCCCGGCCTCACGGATTCCTGCCAGGCTGTCCGGCTTGCCGACGGGCGTGGCCTCGCGCACGATGAGATCTACTATGCCGCCGCGAGCCTGCACCATGAGGGCCGCGTCCAGGGCCGAGTCTCCACCGCCCACCACGACGACACGACTTCCCTCGTAGTCGCCGATCTTGGGGACCTTGTAGTGGACGTTCTTCGACTGGAGCTGGTCCAGCACGCTCAGCCGCCGCGGGTAGTGCAACAGGCCGCAGGCGATGATCGCCTTGCGACACAAATAGGCGCCCTTGCTAGTGACGATCCGCTTCAGGCGATCCTCCGTCTCCACTTGGTCGGTGTCGTCGATGGTTACCAACTCCTCGTTGAAGCGGAACTGCACCAACGCGTCCACCGCCTGACGGTAGGTCCGCTGAGACAGCTCCTCCCCGCTGATGCCGTCGGGAAAGCCAGGGATGTCCACGATCCGCTTGTCCGCGTACAAGAACTGCGGCTGCCCGCCCGGACGATCCTTGGCCTCAATCACCAGCGTGGTTAGCGCCCGGTGGGCCGTCGTCAGACTGGCGGCCAGCCCCGCAGGACCGGCGCCGATGATTACCACATCCCAGTACGGCAGGTGCTCGAAGTCCAGATCGGGTTCGAGCTGGGTCACCTTGAAGTCGGCCATGATCAATCGCTTTTCGGAATCGTTGATTGGGCGCGCCAAACCTCTCCACGGGGGAAACGTGCGGCAAAGCGCCGGTCCAACAAAACGTACGGAGTTGTCAGACATGCGTGCCCACAATTCTACCGCCCAGACCCGCGTGAAGCACGTATTGGCCGGGGGACGCTTGCCGCGTGAATGGCTCGTCAGTCCGACGGTCGCCCCGGAGCCTCAAGCAACGGATAGCGGATGTGGACGGACGAAGCCTGACCATGAAACTTTGAGATGGGATTGCGGGCCTCTTCTCGCCCTATCTCTGAAATACAATGGGAAATCCAGCAGGCGCAGCGGGAGCGATTGAGAATGCGGTCGTAGCCCTCCTGCTTCATCCGACGGGCTTCGTCGGCTCGAACCGCTCATGCACCAAGTCCCGGGCCTCCACCAGAATCCTTTGTCTCGGTGAGAAAAAAAGGTGGGACAAAGTGACAGAGGATCGGCCGGGGCGCAACCAAAAAGAATACCCCGTCCCGACGGTGTGTGGATCGGAAGCTGGCCTTCCGTGGCCGCTTGCACGACCTGTGTCGAAGTCCCCCCAGCCACGACTCATTGCGGCGCGATAGAGTGCGCTATGCAGTCACACCTTGACCGTCTGCAATCCGATCTTCATGACGCAGTCGAGCGCCTCGAAAAAGGTTGAATTTTTGAAGACAGCGGCGGGACGAATTCTGCGTCTCCGCGGGGCCAGCCTGCCGGTGTCGTCAAACGCTTGAGTTTCCGCCGCGCGACCGCGGTCTCAAAAACAGGGTCGATTTTCGGGATTGTTTCCAACACTACCGTCGACCAACTCGGGTTACTCAAACAACCGCGACTGTTGGACATCGCGCTGCGCGGCCTGTCTGGTGCAAGGCATGGTTAGGGGGCGGGCCACTTGAAGATCTTCGCCAGGTCGTGCCGCTCGTTTTTCTCGTCCTGGATCAGCCCCGCCAGATCCCTGCCGTTCTGGTTGTAGCCGCGCTGGTAGACCCGGGCCAGAACCGGCTCAAGCTGCACCTTGAGAAAACTGACGGTTTCGAGATACGCGGCCAGCGTCTCGTCAGCGAGACGCTCGGCCTCGGCGCGGTCCTCGGGGCGATGCGCCTCGGCGAACATCAGCGCGGCGGCTGCCGCGGCCACCTTGCTTTCGGCGTAGCGGGCCATCAGCCGGTAGCCCTGCATGAAGTCGATCGCCCGCTGCGCCTCTTCCGGATTCTTCTTGACGGTCTTGACGGCCTCCTTGGCCTCTTTGAGGGCCTGTTCGCCGAGTTCGCGCACGCGATGCATGTGGTCCAGCGGGAGCGTGTCGAAGCGGCTGCCGCCCTCGCTGGCCCAGATCGCGCTCTGGGTGTAGGGCGGGCGAGTGGCGTCGGCCCCGCTGCGGTTCTTGTACTCGCCCGGGTGGCGCGCGGCATACTTCGCGTAATCCTTGATTGAAACCAGGCTGCCCCCGCGCGCCGGCGAGGTCAGCCGGGTGCCCAGGACATCATCCGTCATGTGGCTATAAGGGATGCGCAGTTCCTTGCGGAAGTAATCCGAGCCGTTGTAAACGAGCGCGCTGATCTCGGGGTAAATGCGCGCGGAAAGGTCGTAGGCATTGAGGAAGCGTTCGGCCGCGGTTCGGTCCCCGAACTGCTCTTCGAGCAGCTTGAGCCACGGCTCGTCCGAGTACGGCTCGCCGGTCATGGCGTAATGGGCCAGTGCCTTGCGAAAAAGTGGCGAGAGCAGCCGGCCCGAGTGCTCCCAGTACATAAAGCCGCGGAAGTTGGGAATTTTTTTCATCTCCTGCGTGATCTCCCACGCGAAACGCGGCGAGTTGAAGGGGAAGCACTGGATGTTGGCCGGGTAAACCGTGGTCAGCGAGGGCAGGCCGGTCTTCTCGACGTACTCGATCAGCCCCGGGTAGGGCTTGGCATCAGTGATCTGCTCGCTGTTCCAGGCGTGGTAGTTCAGCCAGGTGTTGTCGTAAACGTCCTTGGCGGCGACGTTCTTGACATAGGTGTCGAGCGGCACCTGCCACTGGTGGGCAATCATCAGCGGGTGGCGCCCCGAGCGCTTCATCGCCGGGGCCATCGCCTCGCGGAAAAATGTGCCGCGGTCGCCGGGAAGGGGCTCGCCGATCGGCGAGAAGAAGCCGTCCAAGTCGTCGTAGATTTTCAGCAGCTCGGAGAAGACGGCATCGATGTAGGCGACGGTCAGCTCGGTGCGCACGCCCAGGTTGGTGGCCGTCTTGTCACCGCCGTAGCCGACGTTGTGCAGGTCGTTGACGCTGGGCGACACGGGCATGGGCTTGTCCAGCCCGTGGGCCTTGGCGAAGGCCTTGGTGAACAGGATCTCCTGCGTGTAGAGGAGGTTTTTCATCCCGCACTGTTTCGCCAAGCGGAAGAGTGCCTTGGCCTCGGCGATTCGCTTTTCGTTGTCCTCGGGCGAAAGCTCGCGCGCCTCGGGGAACTTCTCGTGGCGCACCAGCGCATGCTGGCCGACCCAGAGTTCCATCGGCAGGCCCCAGATGACGGCGTTGTATCCCTCGCGGCTCCACTGGTCGACGAGCGGCTCGATGGCCTTGGCGTCGCCGCTCTCCCAGGCGAACATCGCGCGGAACTCCAGCGGGCGGTCCAGGTCGAGGACCCGCGACTGAGCGCTGCCGGCGGGCTCCGCGCCGGCGGGCATGGCGCCCAGCAGCAGCATGGCGGCCAGGCAGGGCGCTGCCAGCCGCAGCCAGCCATCCGAGTGTCGGGATTTCATAAGTCGCTCCTCTGCTGATTAAACGGCATGTGTGATGAACTGCTTTTTTGACGCTACGCGGTTTAGGGAGAATTGCTTCTCGTCCGTGTTCATGCGGGAAGCCTGCGTCTGGCCTTCTTTAGCGTCAAGCGCCTTCAGGGCTTCGCTGCCAAGGAGGCGCAG
>JBGQLF010000757.1:0-5807 GCA_041499985.1 Gemmataceae bacterium | reverse complement strand
TGCCCGTTCGCCAGGCTAACGGCCTGCTCGACCGCGGCGTGGTCCTTGGCGCCCGCTTGCACCCGCCAGGTATCCGGCGTCAACCCCCGCAATTCCACCTCGCCCTGGGCGTTGGCGACATGGTCGTGATCGGTATCTGTCAAAACTAAGCGGACCTGAGCACCGGCGATCGGCTTGGCGTCGAGTTGCGAGAAGACCTTTACCCGGATGGCAAGGCCCGTCTGCATTTTCAGGACCACGGGTTGGGAGGCCCGGTTCGCTTCCACGGTCACCGTGTCGCCCTGGTACCTCCGTGTGCGCGACATCAGGTTGCCCGAGAAGGATAGAATGCGATACTGTCCCGCGGAAACGGCGTCGACAGTGAATTCGCCCTGGGCGTTGGTGGTCGTCCGGTACGCTGGCCGCGCAATCATTTCATTCCCAAATTGGGTCAAGCGCACGTCAGCCCCGGCCACGGGACGACCGTCCGCGGCGTGGATCACCCTGCCGGTGACCTTGCCCACCGCGGTCGACGCCGCCGGCTTGGCTGTGCCCGCAGGCGGCGTCTGTTCCTTCGCGGGTGCCTGCGAGGGAGATGCGGTTTGACTCGGCTTTTCCTGGGCACCGGCGACACCGTGCAGGCCGACGGAAGCGATCGCTACGAGGATCAGCAGACAGGCCACGCGGCGTTCGACGTTGAGAGCGTGCGGCAGCATCGTTCGATCTCCTTCAGGCGGCGAACGGGATAACAGAGTTGAGCGACACTTAAGAGCGTTTCATTATAGACGGGCGTGTCTGCGCGGGCCAGAACATACTTGTCGCAATCCTGTTCGCGCGGCGGACGGCCACGTGCAGCAGCAAGCGACGGGAAGGGGTTCGCGTACTGGTCCCTGGTGCTCCGATCATGAAATGTTCGTTCCTGCTGCACGTGGTTGGGTGAGCGTTCCTGCCCTTCTACTTTTCTTTCCTCACTCCGACGGTGAGCACGGCCGGCTTCCGGCCATTATCAGCCCGGAGCTGCGAGCGTAACTCGAAGCCACCCTCGAAGGACTCGTACAGGAAAGGGCCATCGCCGAAAGGGTCCTTGAAGGCCTTCCGGCGCTCGGGGCCCTCAAGGGCCATCGCCACGGCAGTGCGGAGCATGGCGAACAGGGCCTGCATCCGCAGCGCAGCGTAGTACAGGTTCTCCAGTTGCGGCAGAATCGAGGTCGCCATGGAGTTGGTGGCTTCGTGCTTCTTCCGGAAGGCGGCCAAGGCCACCGGAAACTGATTGATCGGCAGCAACAGGATTTTGCTCAACTCATCGTACTGCTTGGCTGCCTCATCGATCAGCTTCAGAAGCGCGGCAACTTCGCTCCCCGCAGCCTTCACGACCGCCTGCGTCTGCTCCTCCGTCAAGGTCTCACGCAGTAGTTTGTAGGCCTTGTCGCGGTCGATCTTCTCAGACGGCGGGCGATACCAGCCGAGCAAGAACTCCTTCTCGTGCCGCATAGTCTCTTGCAAGGTGCCGGGGTCTGGCAAACGGTCCAGCTGTGCGGCCAGGTCTCGGACCGTCTCGGCATTCTGCCGCGGCAGATACGCGCTGGCCACCTTGATGGCGCTAATCTCGAAAGCGAATTGCAGAATGCGTTCCATGAAAGGTCCGTTCCGCCCAATATGACGTGCCATCACCATCAGAGCCGCCAGGTCAGCCGCGGCCTCCTTGCCACGTCCCTGTTCGTACGCAACGCGCGCCCGCAGGCAGATGAGATCGGTCACTTGCTTCTGTCGCATCATATCCGGGAACAGCTGGTCCTTCTGCTTTTCCTTCTGCCAGTCCCGCTCCCAGTTGCAGCGCGGTAGGGCCGTGCCGCGCTTCCATTCCTCGAGCGCCGGGCCGCTGCGCCGAAGCAATCGGCGCGCGGTTCGGTCCAGCGGCACCGTCAGGACGTTGTTAAGGATTGCCTCCTCTGCCTGGCTCAGCTTGGGTAACAGTGCGAAAGCCTTGCGGTAGTGAGGGGCCGCATTCGTATCGTCCTCAGCAGGCAGCGCCCCAAGTCCCCCACTCATGGCCACCGATGGAATGAACAGCGGACCTGCCACGGCACCGCCGACGACGGCCGCGGTTGAGGTCTTGAGGAAATCCCGCCGCGACGTAGTGATCAAGTCGTGGGAGGTAGTGGGCCCGGTCATGGTTGGATTTCTCCAATGATTCTCTTTCAAGCAGTTACTTTCTTTCGGAAAGACACGCAGTGCGCGTTTGTGTTCGCCGGCATTAGGAAACCGAATCAAACATTGGAGCCGATTTCCGTAGCAAGGACAAGGATTGTCAGGGCGCGCCGAAGAGACCAGAAACATCAGGGCGTGAGCGGAGGCAGCTCGGCCTGGCGCAGCCGTTCGTTGAGCGCCTTCACCTCCTTGTCCGTCCACGCGCTCCAACGTGCCAGCAGATCGCGTAGCGTTTTCTGCGTCTCGCCACACGCCGCCACTACCTGGGTTGTCGGCGTCGCGTCCGCGCCCTGGAGGACGGCCAGCAACCGCTGCTGCTCCTCGGCCACTTGCGTGAGGCTCGGTTGCCGCGAGCCGGCCTGCGGTCGCCGGCCTCGAAGTCCCGCGCTGCCCTCCAGCGCCCCCGCCTTCTGGTCCAGCGCCGCCAGCGCCTCCGCCAGCTCCCCTGCCCCGGCCTTCCCTCGCCGCTCCTGCACTTGCGCGCGCAGTTTCCGGACCTGGCCCAGCGCCGCGCGAGCCTGCCGGCTCCCCTCGTAGCATTGCAGCGACAGCTCGAACTGCTGCGCCAGCCCCTCCGCCAAAGTCTGCACGCGCGGGTCCATCTTCACTGTCAAGGGCTGCTCGGAGCTCTTCCCGCCGGCCGTCAGCCGTACTACGTACTGCCCCGGCAGCACCCACGGCCCCAGGGGCTCGCTTGGCGTGTTCTGGTAGATCGCCGCCATCGGGTACGCGCGCCGCCCTCCCTCCGAAGGAGGATAATGCAGGTCCCAGATGAACCGGTGTGATCCAGTCGCGGCCGACAGGATCTGCGGCGGCCGGATCCAGTACGTCGGAATGTTGAGCGATCGCTCGACGACCGGCTCGGGTTGGTCCGTGCTCGCGTAGCGCCGGATCAGCTGGCTCTTGGTGTCGAGGATTTCGAGCGTCACCGGGCCGGAGGCCGCTGCCTTCAGGTGATAGTGGATTACCGCCCCGTCTGGTGGGTTTTGCCCCGCCGGCTCCTCCGGCGGCAGCGGCGTGTCTCGGTTCAGGTTCCAGCGCACACGGTGGGCCACCTGCGGCTGGAATAGGTGTACGTCCGCCGCCGCTACCTGGGCGTCGAGCTGCCGCAGCGGCGTGATGTCGTCGAGGATCCAGAACGACCGCCCATGCGTCCCAACCACCACGTCATCGCCGTGGATCACGAGATCGCGGATCGACGTTGCCGGCATATTCAACCGCAACGGCTGCCAGTCGTCGCCATCGTTGAAGGAGACGAAGACCGCTCGCTCCGTCCCTGCGAAGAGCAGTCCCCGCTGCACTAGGTCTTCGCGCACCGCGTTGACCGGCGCGTTGTCCGGCAAACCGCGGACGATCTCCTGCCACGTCTTGCCGCCGTCGTGCGTCCGGTAGATGTGGGGCCGTTGGTCGTCGAGCCGGATTCGGTTCACCGCTGCATATACTGTCGCCGAGTTGAAACGGCCGGCATCCATGAGCGACACCTTGCTCCACGCGGTCAGGCCAGCCGGCGTCACATTCTGCCACGTCTTGCCACCGTTGCGCGTCACGTGGATCAGGCCATCGTCGGTGCCGGCCCAGATGGTATTCACGTCCTGGTACGACGGGGCCACGGTGTAGATGACGCCGCGCCGCGGCTGGCGGGCCAACTCCGGCGTGCGGTAGACGCCGATGCTCTCCGGCACCTCCGGCTGCTCGCGCGACAGGTCTGGGCTGATGACCTGCCAGCGGTGGCCGCCGTCGGTCGTCTTGAAGAGCACATTGCCGCCGAGGAAGAGAGTGTGGGGGTCCACCGGCGAGAAGAGGAGCGGCGCCGTGCGCAGGAAGCGGGCCCTGCCCGAGCGAAGCGCCTCTGGAGCGACGTCCTGCGTCTGGCCGGTGGTGCAGTCGAAGCGCGTCACCTTGCCGCCGTAGATCAAGTTGGGGTTCAACGGGTCGGGGGCCAGGTAGCCGTACTCCTCGACACCGACCGAGTGCCACTCGCGGAAGGTGATCTGTCCGTGCGGGCCCCGGCTGGCCACCGCCGCCGAGCCGCTCTCTTGTTGGCCGCCGTAGACCCAGTAGGGAAACTGGTTGTCGGTGATCACATGGTAGAACTGCGCCGTCGGCTGGTTGTACCACGAACTCCAGGTCGCGCCGCCGTTGAGAGAGATGATGGCGCCCTGGTCGCTGGCGAGGAGGATGATCTGTGGATTGTCCGGGTTGATCCAGAAGGTGTGGTAATCATCGCCGCCGGGCGCTCCCTTCCACGCCGTGAAGGTTTGGCCGCCGTCAGTGGAGCGGTAGGCCGACGTGTTCGCCACGTAGACGATCTCCTTGTTCTGCGGATCGACCTTTACCTCGGCGAAATCCGATCCCCGCCCCCAAACACGTTGCTCACTGTTGACGCGCCGCCAGCTCTCACCGGCGTCGTCGGAGCGATAGACGCCGCCCCACTGCGGCGCGTCGACCATGGCATACAGGCGTTTGGGGTCGCTCGGCGCCACGGCGATGCCGATACGGCCTAATCGCTCTTCCGCGGTCGGGAGTCCCTTGGTGAGCGGACGCCACGTCGAGCCGCCGTCGGTGGACTTGTAGAGTCCGCTGCTAGGCCCCTGCCAGGAGCCATTCTCCCACGGCCCCTGCCGCGCTTCCCAGAGGGCGGCGTAAACCGTCCACGAATCGGCGGGGTCGAACGCTAGCGCGACGGCGCCGGTGTTCTCGTCTTTGGAGAGCACTTTGATCCACGTTTGGCCGCCGTCGGTCGTGCGGTACACGCCACGTTCCGCGTTGGGGCCATAGGGATGGCCAAGTACCGCGACGAAGACCCGATCGGGGTCTCGCGGGTCGATGAGAATGGCGGGGATCTGCTGGCCATCGCGTAGACCCATATTCTTCCAGGACTTGCCGCCATCGGTGGACTTGTAGATGCCATCACCTGTGGAGAGGTCAGGTCGCTGGAGTCCCTCGCCGCTGCCGACGTAGAGGATGTCGGGATTGGACGGGGCGACGGCGATGGCGCCGATCGAGCCGGTCGGCTGGTCGTCGAAGATCGGTTTCCAGGTGTGGCCGGCGTCGGTGGTCTTCCAGACGCCGCCGTTGTTGACGCCGATGTAGAAGACGTGCGGCTGGCCGGGCACGCCGGTGGCCCCGACCGTACGCCCGCCGCGGAACGGGCCGATCATCCGCCAGCGCAGGCTGGCGTAGAAAGTGGGGCTGAGCGGCTCGGCGGCCTGCGCCGGCGGCACGGCCATGATCAGCAGACACCACGCGGCAAGTACGAGGCGGCAGAGCGACATGATGGGTCTCCTGCAATAGTATGGTCTTGAGCGGGGCATCCCTTGGTCACGAGCGCACGCGGGCACTCGTCCTGGGAATGCTGATGCGGTCAGCATAGCGAAGTGCGCAACGGCGGACAGGAGTGCGGACCACGGCCCGGGGAACACTTACGGTCAGAACTTGCGGCACCAAGCGAGCAGCGGGTAAGATAGCGACAAAGGATACGCCATGATCGTGCGCCACGAGGCGCGAAGATGGAATGAGCGAAAGGGCAGGAGCCCGTAGCTCTGCACGGCCATACAGGTGGCCGGCATGTCGTTGGGCCGCAGCTGCCGGCGGATGCAAACCGGCGGTGAAATAGCTGG
>JBGQLF010000756.1:0-5808 GCA_041499985.1 Gemmataceae bacterium | reverse complement strand
TTCGACTGGCGCGAGTATCTCGAAGTCGCGCGCTTCCTTCACGGCCAGACGGGGGCCGGCTTCTCCCCGGAGGCCGGCTGGCGAGCCGTGATCGGGAGAACCTACTACGCGGCCTATGGCTATGCCCTGCGTTACGCCCGTGATTATCTCGGGTTCGCGCCACGCCGGCGGCTCGAAGAGCGGACGCAGGATCACGGCCGGTTGCGAGCGCACTTACGGCAGCGGCGGCGCAAGCTTGTTTCGGAGAAACTGGACGACCTCCGCTACTGGCGCAACGTCTGCGATTACGAGGACGACCCGCCGCCCGGCTTCGACTTCGCCTTGAAGGCGGTCGATGCCATCGCGGCTGCCGCCTACGTCATCAACAGTTTGATGCCCCCCACGACAGGCTCTTGATGGGGCAAAGATCCGCGTCCCTTTTTCTGTTGTTGAAGTTCCTGCTGTCCCTGGCGGCCATCGTTCGCACACCAGGGACAGCAGAGGGTAGGCACTGATTCGCTCCTCAATTCCTCAGCTCGCCTTGCCAGACTCTCCCCCGCTTCTCCTCCTGCAACTCCATCTTGCCGTCGCAGAAGTGGACGTCTGCCGTGTGCACCTCGATGAGCTGGCGGCACCTCGGGCAGCTCGTCAGGCCGAGTAACTTGTTGGCGAGGTGAAACGGTTCATAGTTCAGTCCGTATGTGTCGCAGACCGGACACTCCTTGTCCTGGCAAGCAGCGGTTTCGTCCGTAACCACGTCGTAGGCATGTTCTGGAGCACCTGGTACGAATTCGAGTTGAGCAACAAAGTCGTGCAATTCCTCAACATCGAAGCGCATCCAGGACGCAAACAGAAGATGGGGCATGAAAGATTCTCCTAGGGGTGGCCCTCCCTCTCTGCCGCGCCCAGCAGCTTGCCGGGCAGTGTGTGAGAATGTTCATACTCGAAAGGGGGCGCTAAGGGAAACAAAAAATTACACAATTGTGTAATTTCCCACCGCCGGACCGAGTCTGCGCCCGGCGTTCCAGAGAAACCTGCGCTTCCGGGATGAAGCGAAAGTAGAATAGGGTAGGCTGCGGAGGTTTTCCAAGAGGTCCAACCATGCTCCGATCCCCCCGCAAAGCTGGACGGTCGTCCACCGGACCGGTTGATGTTCCCTCCTACCCAATCGTGATCCTGATCCTACACCGGCTCACCGGGAGTAGCTGATGAGAGACCTCTTTGTTGTTTCGTGCACGCGGGATACCAAAGAAGAAACTCCGTTGTACCGTTCCCTACACAAGCTTCAGATTCGCGACTCCTACTGCTTCGAGGGCAACCGGCGCGGCTTGCCGGCTTGCTACAACGAGTTTCTCAACCAACTGGCCGGCAGCGATCGCATCCTGGTACTGGCTCATTCGGATATCACGATCGCCGATGTCTTCCTTCAGGAAAAACTGAACGAGGCTGTCAAGGTTTTCAACATCGTCGGCCTGGTAGGCTCGTCGTACTTCGATCTCAACCAGCAGCCGCACTACGCCTGGCGCGTGTGGCCCGCCGAAGCCTTGTCTGGGGCCGTGGAACATGTGCTGCGCAATGGCATGACGATCTGGTCCTTCTATGGCCCGACGCCTCGGCGTTGCGTCGTCATGGACGGGGTGTTGCTGGCCATCGATATGCGGACCATCGGGAACGTCCGCTTCGACGAGCGCTTCACCTTCCACCTCTACGACCTCGACTTTTGCCTGACGGCCCACTTCGCCAACCTGGTCCTTGGAACCACGAACGTGTACGTTCAGCATGCCTCCATTGGGGACTTCGGCGCCGACGTCTACCAGCAGGCGATGCAGGCGTTTCGCGCGAAGTGGAACACCCTCGTGGCGAACCAAGACCAGGCAGAACCGTCATCCGAAAAGGCGACGTAAGAAGACGCCCCGAACTACGTTCGCCGATCCGGTAGGCCGGATTGGAAATCCGGCCTACGATCGTGAGGGCAGTTGCAGGGCGTCGTTCCTACCCCATCGTCCGAGAACCCGTTCTCATCGCATTTTAACCCTTCATTCATTTTCTACGGGTACAATCGAGCCCCGGTTTTTCCGGCTTGATCGTATTTGCGTTCCAGCGCGGAGGAGGTGATAATCGTCTTTCGTACGATTGGGTAATCTGTAACGCCTTCGTCCACACAGATGGGTTCGAGGTTGAAGGGACCATCTGGAATCCGCACTACTCTCCGGGACATGCTGCCAGGGAACAAAGGAGTCGAAAATGCGTCGGTTTTGGCAACGCGCTTGGAATGCCCCCGCCACGGCACGCCGCCGTGGGTGTGCCCTGAACGTGGAGCTTCTGGAGGAGCGCCAGCTCCTGTCCGGCACCAACGTCACCTATCACGGCGGCCCGCTCCTGCAACACGTACAGGTCGAATCCGCCTACTATGGCCCAGCCTGGAGCACCGACACCAACCTCCAGCAGCAGATCCAACAAGTGGATGGCTATCTTCAGTACTTCACCAGCAGCCCGTATATGGACGTGCTGAAGCAGTATAACGTCGGGCACGGCACGTTCCTCGATCACGATCTCATTGCTCAGAACCCGCCCAACGGCCAAAGCATCGATGACAGCCAGATCCGCACCGTTCTGAATGCCGAGATTGCCGCGCACCGCCTCGGCACGCCCACAGCGGACCGGCTTTACGTCTTCGTCACGGCCCCTGGCGTTGCCGTCACGGCGGGCGGCCAAAACAGCGTTACCGACTTCGCTGGCTATCACGACGTCTTCACGGACAGCGCCGGCGGCCCGGTCTACTACGTCGTCCTTCCCTATCCGACAGGCCAGGTTTCTCCCTCACGCTTGACCGATTTTCAGCAGGAAACGCTCATCCTGTCGCATGAAGTCGCCGAAGGAGTCACCGATCCGGATACCCAAACTGGCTGGTTCGACACCCGGCAAGGGGAAATCAGCGATCTGGGGGAAGGAACCTCGGGAATCCTGCACGGCTACGTCGTGCAAGGCGTTTGGTCCCAGGTGGATGGCAAGGTGGTGGTTCCGACGGACGTGAGCAGCGCCACCCTGCACGTGACCGGCTTGCCGGTCCAGGCAACCGCCAGCCTGCCGTTCACGGCCCTCTTGGCCACGGTCACCGGCGCCAATCCCGACGCGGCCGTCGGCGACTTCACAGCCACGATCAACTGGGGCGACGGCACGACCTCCGACGGCACTCTCCGCGCCGACCCCAGCGGCGGCTTCGACATCAGCGGCACGCACACCTACAGCCAGTCCGGCTGGTACCCGATCACCGTGACGGTCGCGGACCCGACCGGCGCCGTTGCCGGTACGGCCTTGACCAAGGTGAGTGTGGCTCCCGCGCCGCCAACCGTGACCGCCAAGGGCACTCTGCTCCAGGCCACGGCCGGCCAGCAATTCTCAGGCGGCGTCGCCACGTTCACCGATATCAGGCCCAAGGCATCTCCCGGGGAATTCACGGCTACCATCGACTGGGGCGACGGCACCACGTCCACCGGCACCATCACGGCCGACCCCAACGGCGGTTTCGCGGTCAACGGCACCCACACCTACGCCAACACCGCGGAGCCCGTACCGGGATATCCGTTCAGTGACTGGGGCTTCTTTGGACCCCAGCGCGGCGGCTCCGGGAACCAATTCTTCGTGGTTAGCGTGACCATTCACGACACCCCGGCCAAGGGCACGGCGACGGCGCTCGCCCTGGCGAGCGTAACGCCCGTTCCACTCAGCATCACGGCGGAAAGCCAGAACGTCCGGGCAACCAGCGGTCAGGCCTTCTCGGGGATCGTGGCCACGCTCATTGCCAAGGATTCCAAGGCCACCGCCGATCGCTTCACGGCCACTCTCAACTGGGGCGACGGCACCACGTCCAGCGGCACCATCAGCGCCGATCCCAAGGGCGGCTTCGACGTCAACGGCACGCACACGTATACCAGCGGCAACCATCATTTCGTGGTCACCGTGACCGTCACGGACAAGCTGACCCAGGATCAAGCGACGACCGAGAGTTTGGCCACCGTCGTGTCGGTGGCACCGAACCTCTCGGTCACGGCACGCGACGTTTCGGTGACTGCCAGCCAGGTCTTCTCGGGCATCGTGGCCGTGTTCACGGACGTCGACCCCAAGGCGACCGCAAGCGGCTTCACGGCCACGATCGACTGGGGCGACGGCACCACGTCTGCCGGGACCATTACCGCCGACCCCAAAGGCGGCTTCGATGTCAGCGGTACCCACACCTACGCCAGCGTGGACAACCCGAGTGCGGTCTGGGACAGCCCCAATGGCCGGTCGTTTGGCCTGGACGGGAACAGCTTCACCCTCACAGTCACCGTCGCGAGCAAGACAACCACCGACGCGGCGACCGACCGGTCCCTGGTCAGCGTCCTGGCGGCGCCGACCAATCTCCACGTGTCGGGCACAGCGATCGAGGCGGTCTCGGGTCAGGCGTTCTCCGGCACGGTGGCGACCTTCAGCTCGCTCAGCACCACGGCCACGGCGGACGGCTTCACGGCCACGATTGACTGGGGTGACGGCACCACGTCGACCGGCACCATCAGCGCCGATCCCAAGGGTGGCTTTGACGTCACCGGCTCGCACACCTATTTGGCCCCCGGCAACAACAACGACGTCGGCGAGGACTGGCAGCATTCGGGCCGCCGCTTCACCCTCCACGGCACCTCGTTCGGGTCCGGCGTGGAGTCCTTCATCGTCACCGTGACCATCCACGATAAGACCGCCAACAACGCGACGACGGCGGTGAGCCTCACCAACGTGTCCCCCCCACCGCCGAACATCCTCGCAGCCGGCCAGAGCCTGAGCCTGAGTGCCGGCAAGGCGTTCTCCGGCACTGTGGCGAGCTTCACCGACGCCGACGGCAACGGAGCCGCCAACTTCAGGGCCACCATCGATTGGGGTGACGGCACCATTTCGAGCGGTACCATCACGGCGAAGGCCACGGGTGACTTGGATGTGGTTGGCAGCCACACGTACGTCGCCGGCGGCACCTATGGGGTCTTCGTCCGCATACGCGACCGGGATGGCGACTCGGCCTTCACCTTCGGATCGGCTACCGTGGCGGACACCATCTCGTCCACTGTCCTCGCCGTGGTGGACCAGGCTTTCCTCCAGAGCAGTGAGTACGACACCAACCTCGTCGTCAAGGACTACCAGCAGTACCTTGGCCGGGCTCCGGGCGCCGCGGAAGTCACCATCTGGGTCAACGCGCTCCAGCACGGCGCCACCGACATGCAGGTCCTGGCCGGCTTCCTCAGTTCCACGGAGTACTACCAGCGCGCCGGCAACAGTGATCAGGCCTGGGTGGACGCCCTGTACCGTGATCTGCTTAGCCGCAGTGCCGATGCCACAGGCGAGAGCGCCTGGCTCCAGAATCTAGCCGCCGGTGTCCAGAAGGCCAACATCGCCCTCGGTATCGCGACCAGCCAGGAGCGTGAGGGAATCGTTGTGCAAGACGATTACCAGCAGTACCTGGGCCGAAGTGCCGGCGCCGCCGAAATCACCTTCTGGGTCAACGCCCTGCAACACGGCACCCCCTCCACGCAGGTGCTGAGCGGCTTCCTCAGCTCCCAGGAGTACTTCCAGATGCACCACGCCAATGCCCGCGATTGGCTCTCCAGCACTTATCAGGACATCTTGTATCGGAAACCCGACCAGGCCGGCTACGCGAGTTGGCTGAGCGTGCTGGGGGTGCACACCCAGTAGGCTAGAAGGGCATTCGAGCCGCGACCGTCAGGGAGCGGTGGCATGGTTCAAAGGCAGGTACCAGCATTGTGGCGGCAAGTTTGCAACTTGCCGGTGGGCCTCGGCAAGTTG
>JBGQLF010000755.1:0-5817 GCA_041499985.1 Gemmataceae bacterium | reverse complement strand
GCATCTTGCCATCGGGACTGTAGGCCAGGGCGCGGGCCTGGATGCTGCCCAGGAGCTGTTGCTTGCGCTTCCCGGTAGCCAGGTCCCACAGATCGACGGGCAACCCCGCTCGGCCGGTCGCCAGCGTTCGGTTGTCCGGGCTGAACGCCAGGACGGGCGAGGCGTTCAGTCCCATCTGGTCCAGCTTGTGCCACTCGGCGCCGGTCTTCACGTCCCAGAGCCGCGCCGTCTCTGTGCCCCAGGCAATCGTACCCAGCACCTGGCCATCCGGGCGAAAGGCAATGCAGTCGGCGGCAACCGCGTGCAAGATGTGCTGCTCGGTCCCCGTGACCAGGTCCCACAGTCGGACCGTGCCGTCGAGGGCGGAGGAGGCCAGTAGGTTGCCATCCGGGCTGAAAGCGAGGAAGCCGACCGCGCCCTGATGGCCGCGCAGAGTGCGGCGTTTCTGTCCGGTCGCCGGATCGAACAGCGTGATCGTGTGGTCGTAGCTGCCGACGGCTAGGGTCTTGCCAGCAGGACTGACAGCCAGCGCATTCAGGAAGCCGGTCGCGCCGCCGGGGGCGCCGCGCTCCTGCCCAGTGGCCGGGTCCCAGTGCCGGATGGTGAGGTCGACGCTGCCGGTGATCAGCGAGGAGCCGTCGTGGTTGAAGGTGGCGCAATAGAATCCGTGGTACGTCTTCGGAAGCACGACCGGCCCTTCCCGGCCGGTGGCCAGGTCCCACTGCCGGAGGCGGCCATAAAACTTGTAGGTGGTGAGGTCATGCTGGGCATACAGGGCGGCCAGCCTCCGGCTGTCCGGAGTGAAGGTCAGCGTCATGATGCCTTCGTCCGCCTGGGGATGGGTGAAGGCGCCCAGTGGCTTGCCGGTGTCGGCACTCCAGAGCACAACCTCGGCGTCCGGGTGCAGGCTGCCGCTGGCCAGGATCTTGCCATCGGGGGACCAGGCCACGCAGGTGATCGTCCGACCCCGCCCCGGCAGCACCTGTTTTTCGTTCCCGGTACCGGCGTCGCAAATCTTCACGCCGTCGGTCCCGGCGCGGTAGGCGAGCGCTCGGCCGTCTGGGCTGAAGGCGAAGCCGCCAGTGATGCGCTCGAATTTTTCCGGTCCCAGCCCGATCGTAAGGACCTCCTTGCCCGTGTCCACCTCCCAAAGTTGGAGCAAGGACTTCGTCATCGTCCCCACCGTCTTGCCGTCGGAGCGGAACGCCACGGTATGGACCGGGCCGTTCAAGTGCAGGGCGCGCAGCGACTGGCCCGTCTTCAAGTCCCACAGCCTGGCAGCGCTGTCCAGGCCTCCGGTGGCGAGCAGCTTCCCGTTGGGGGCGAAGGCCACGCACTCAACCGAGTTGGTGTGTCCCACGAGCGTGTACCGCTCCTGGCCCGTGGCCGCGTCCCAGACCTTGGCAGTGCCGTCGCCGCTGGCCGACGCGACCCATTTGCCGTCCGGACTGACAGCGACCGCGCAGACCCAGTTCCAGTGGCACCACCGGCCGTCGCCGATGGTTCGCTCGATCGGAGTGGTGGGGCTGGCCACGACAACGGCGGGCGTTGCAGACGGTGGTTCCTTCGCCGGCACCAACTCTGCTTTGACCACCTCCCGGCCGCCGCGGCGCAGCGTGAACTGCTTCGTGCTGAATTGCAGGCCGTCTTTCTCCTGGACACGGACGTCGTATTCGCCCGCGGTCAGCACTAACTCGCGCTGCGTGCGCCGGTCGAGGATGAGGACCTCGGGCTGAGTGCCCGCCCGCTGAACGGTCACTTCGATGTCGCGGTCGTCGGCCTCGATCACCAACTCCCCTGTGTTGGTGACAATGCGGATCATGGTAGGAGCATAAAGCAGGCCCACTCCCAGCAGTCCGAGCAAGCACGCGGCCACGGCGAACGTCCGGCGCCGGCTCCCCCGTGGACGCTCGGGCGGCCGGACGCCCTCTTCCCTGAGGGCATCGAGCACAGCTTGGGCCGACGGGCAGCGATTCGCGGGTTCCTTGGCCAGCAGCTTCATCACCAGATCGCCCAATGCTGGCGGCACCGCCGGAGCGAGTTTGCGGACCGGCGGGGGGTCGTGCGTAGCCAGCGCCGTCAAAATCGCAAGTGAGTTCGACCCCGCGAAGGCCGGCTGCCCGGTCAGGGCCCGGTAGAGTACACATCCAAGGCTGAAGAGATCGCTCCGGCCATCCAAAGCTTCGCCGCGCGCCTGTTCGGGGGCCATGTAGGCGGGAGTGCCGACGATAAGACCTGTCTGAGTCAGATGGGTCTCCTCCGTCGCCGCGCGCGCCAGGCCGAAATCCAGCAGCTTGACGCGGCCGCTGCCCGCCTCCAGCCAGATGTTCCCAGGCTTGACATCGCGATGAATGAGTCCGTGCTCGTGGGCAGCCACCAGCGCCGCGGCGACCTCACGGCCAATCCGCTGGGCTTCCGCGGGCGCGAGACTCTTCTCCCGCTTCAAGCGATCCTCCAGCGTCTCGCCGCGCAGCAACGGCATCACCAGGAACGGCACGCCGTCGGCTTCGCCAACTTGGTGGATGGTGACAATATGGTCATGCTCCAGGGCGGCCGCGGCCCGGGCCTCGCGCAGAAAGCGCGCCCGCGCCGACGGGTTCGCAGCCAGGCTCGGCCGCAGAACTTTGAGGGCGACCTGGCGCTTGAGCAGGGTGTCTTCCGCCAAGTACACGACGCCCATGCCGCCGCTGCCGAGCACCCTCCGGATGTGGTAGGGCCCCAGGCACGGTGTGCCGTCCGCCTCGCACGAAAAGGTCGGAAAGTCCTCGCCGGCAGCCGGTAGCGTCTCGGGCTGGGCCTTCCGTAACGCGCTCATCCGTTCGATCAGGTAGGGGACCAGCGCTTCCTCGAAAGCGATCGCGAGCTCGGTTGGTGCCTTCTGCACGGCCTCGGTCAACGGGTCGGCCACGTGCAGGTCGCGCACGACGGCCAGGCACCTGGGACATCCCGCGAGGTGGCGCTCCAGTTGTTCCGCCTCCGGCGCGGGGACAGTCCCGAGAAGAAGCCGTTCGAGGTCGGCCCGAGTCGGGCAGCAGGCATTAGCAGGCATCGCTGGTTACTCCCATAGGATCCGAGCTCACACCGCAGGTCCACGTTCGGTACAAGACTACGGACGTGGGGGGCGAAACCTTTCAGAAAAACGAGCGGCCCCGGGGCAATCACTCCCACAGCCCCTGGAGTTCCTCACGGAGCCGTCGCAAGACACGGCACTTGGCGATGTAGACCGCGTTCTCACTGACGCCCAGCTCGGCGGCCACTTCGGCTGCGGGCCGGCCGATGACTCCGTGCTCCCAGCACGCCTTCCAGGTCTTGGGATCGAAGTCCGACTGCATCAGCCGCAGCGCCCGAGCGGCCAGGTACTGCCGGTATTCGGCTTCCTCGAAGGGGTCGGGGTTGGCGCGATCGGGGAGGTTGGCCAACAAGTCACCGCCGGGCCCACGCGGGGCAAGGGCAAGCCGCCGCCCGCGATCGCGACATTTGTTCAGGGTAATGGTCCGCAGCCAGCCGCGGAAGCTGCGCCGGCCGTCGTACTGGAATTCGGGCAGCTGCTCGAGCAGGACCAGGAAGACGTCCTGGACGACGTCCGCGCTCTCCTCCTCCGGCAGGCGCTGCCGGCGGCACCAGTAGTAGAGCAACGGCGTGTAGAGCCCGACGAAGCGCCCCCAATCGTCACCGGCAGTCGGCTGACGCAGGCGTTCCAGGAGACTGGGGGAAGTGGTGTGCATGACACGCTCCGGCCACGCAAGGACTACACGGTCGCGAGGAGGGCAACTCCTCCAGAGACTGCGATTGTAGGATGGGCCCTTGGTTGGACGCAAGGAAAAGGGAGCCGACCGCGGGAACCCAAGCTGCCTTCGCCTGGCGCACGGAAGGTGGCCGTGGGTCTGGTGCCGCTCGGTTTGCTGGCAAGCGGTCCCTGTGATACCATTGCGTTTCATGGGTAGGCTGTTCGAGCAGATCAAACAGGCCGTGCGCGAAGACCGCTTCCTGGTTGGTTGGCACGCAGACGAACGATGCGAGGAGCGCGGCGCCACCGACTGGCAAATTGTCAGCGGCCTGGAGACAGCTGAACTGGTGCGCGAGCGGCCGCGGAGCAAGCCTAATCCGTCGGTCGTCGTGCGCCAAGTCTTGGCCGACGGTAACGAGATCGAAGCGATCTGGTCCTGGCTGGCGCGCACCGGTGAGGCCAAGTTGGTTACGGTCTATTTTCGAGAGTGAGCCGATGAAGCACCCCCCCAAAAAAGACAAACCTTCTGCTTCCCCGGCCCGAAAAACTGCCGGCCCGGCTCCGCGCCGCGAGAAACGCAAACGCTGGGTGCAGCGCGGCGAATATGCTGTGGAAGTGGAGGTTGAAGTGGTCTATCCCGAAGACGATCCTAGCGAGCCATGCCTCGAGCCCGCCACGGTCCGCTGGCTAGACGAGATCGCGCGCCGCGCCGAACAAGGCGACATGGCCTATCTACGGCGTGCCGGTCGCGTGTTTCAGCTCGTTCCCCAGTGAGCGGAAGTGCAGGAGTTCGCGGCGCTTCGTGTCCAGCCTGGTCACGGCACGTCCGGATCCGCATCCGCCTTGCGCCGGTTCTCGGCAATGGCCGCCTGCCATTCGTCGAAGAGCGGGTCATCTTCAAACATGCCGGCAAACTGCGTCCACGGATTGTCTTGCTCGGCTATCTCCAGGGACACGATCTGCGCGCCGGCCTTGAGCCGCGCTCGCAGCTGTTCTTCAAGCTTGTGCAAGGCTTCCTCCCGGGTCGCGCCATCGGCCGTGAGCGCGAAGGGCTCGCAGCCACGGGCACGGAAGCAGTTACCAGCGACAGGCTCGATCAATACGGGAATCTGCATCGTCACGGCCCTCGGGAGTAGCTCCCTACTGCGAAATCGTTCGGTCACACTTGCATTCTACTCCGGCAGCTGCCGCAGCAGATTCACCATCTCGATCGCTGTCAGCGCCGCCTCCGAGCCCTTGTTGCCCGCCTTGGCCCCCGCGCGATTGATCGCCTGCTCCAGCGTGTCACACGTCAAAATGCCGAAGATCACCGGGACCCCCGTGGCCAACGCCGCATGGGCCACGCCCTTGGCCGCCTCGCCCGCCACATAATCGTAGTGATCGGTGTCTCCGCGAATGACCGCGCCCAGGCAAACCACGGCCGCGTACTTGTGACTCGCCGCCAGCCGCTGGGCGACTAGCGGAATCTCGTACGACCCCGGGACCCAAACGACATCGAGCGCCTCGTCGCTGACGCCGTGTCGCTTGAAGCCGTCCAGGGCACCGTTGACCAGGTGCTCGACTATGAAGTGATTGAAGCGCGCCGCCACCAGAGCGAATCGCCCGGGTGGCGGCGCGAAAGTGCCTTCGTAAATGGTAGGCATAAGAGATTGCAGATTGCAGATTGCAGATTTGTTTTCCAATCTGCAATCTCAAATCTGAGATTAACTGAGGTTCATACTCATCAAGAACTCGCCATTGCTCTTGGTCCGCACCATGCGGTTGGTCAGCAGCTCCATCGCTTCCACCGGGTTCATGTCGCTCAGCACCTTGCGCAGGATGTAGACCCGCCGCAGCTCCTCGGGGTTCAGCAGCAGCTCTTCCTTGCGTGTGCCAGAGCGGTTGACGTCGATGGCCGGCCAGACGCGCTTGTCGACCAGGCGGCGATCGAGGTGCAGCTCCATGTTGCCGGTGCCCTTGAACTCTTCGAAGATCACCTCGTCCATGCGGCTGCCGGTATCGATCAAGGCCGTCGCCAAAATCGTCAAGCTACCACCTTCCTCGATATTGCGCGCGGCGCCGAAGAAACGCTTCGGCTTGTGCAGCGCGTT
>JBGQLF010000754.1:0-5817 GCA_041499985.1 Gemmataceae bacterium | reverse complement strand
ACACGTTCGTTGTCAACGGCGGCACGGATTGGGTCTTCGCCTTCGGGGGAGATAGCTTCGTGGGTACCCCGGCACAACTGAACTGATCGCCTGGATAGGCGATAACGACTCAGCCCGGCCCCCGAGGGACCGGGCTGGGTCGTTTGGTTTTCGTGGTTCCCGTCACCCGATCAATGGAAGAAGCCAATCCAGAAGCTAATAGTAAAGAAATATTGCCGGGGGGCAGGGACCCACCCCGACCAGCGCGGGGATCGAGTGGCGAACGCAGAACCGGAGGGGTTGGTCGAAAGGCAAGAGGCGGGGTGGGCATGCCAGGATGACGGTGCCAGGCATCCCGGCAGTTTGTTCACGGTAAAAGGCGTTGGCGCAAACATTGCCTCTCTGGAGAGTGGCCTGTACCAAAAGAAGGACCGAAGTTTTCCGGTGCCGGATCCGTTCACGGGGAGAAGCTGATCGGGAGTTTTGTGAAGCCGCGTTGGCAGCGCAGCTAACTTACTTCGCGTCCCCAGCGATATCCTCTTGCAGCCGGCGCAGGAATTCATCGCTAGCTCCCGCCTGAGGAACACTCGATTGCAGGAGATTCTAACACGTCGCCAACCGAGGTGCGAGCGCTCGTCGGATCGTTTGATCGGCATACTTCGGGAGCCACCATTCACTCAAACGATCGGCCCCTTGGCGGGCCCCTGGCCTGCGATGCTGATCTCTTGGCTGCGCTGACTTGTCCGGTTGGTGGATGGCTACCGAAGCTGCCGGCGACCGTGGAAAGGGCCGCAGCCCTTTCCTAACGCGTTTGGTCAAGGAAGTGTCTCGGTTCGGCGGGAGCCTGCCTGGGTTCTTTTTCGGGGGCGCTGTAGAATGGTCGAAAAGGAGGCCCCTAACTGTGCATGTGGCTCATTTCGACTGTTTCAGCGGCATCAGCGGCGACATGACCGTGGCCGCCCTGATTGACGCGGGTGTGGATGCCGATGCGATCCGCGCGGGCGTGGCGTCGCTAGGACTGCCGGTTCAGCTTGAAGTGGAGAAAGTGCGCAAAGGCGGCTTCGCCGCCACCGCGGTCCGGGTGGAGGCTCCCGAGGAGCACAGCCATCGCTTCCTGCCCGACGTGGAGGAGATTCTCCAGCGCGGCTCTCTCACGCCGCGGCAACGCGACCTGGCGCTGCGCATCTTTCGCCGCTTGGCCGAAGCCGAGTCGGCTGTGCACGGGTTGCCATTGGAACGGGTACACTTTCACGAAGTCGGCGCACTCGATAGCATCGTCGATATTGTCGGGGCAGCCATCGGACTCGACCTGCTGGGTGCCGAACGTTTTACCAGCCGGTCGGTGCCGACCGGCATCGGCACGGTGAAGTGTGCGCACGGCTTGATGCCGATCCCGGCGCCAGGAACCGCGCAATTACTCAAGGGCGTTCCGCTGGCCGCCTCGTCGATCAAGGCCGAGTTGACGACGCCGACCGGGGCAGCGATCTTGACGACGGTCGTGCAGGCGTGGCTGGAGCAGCCGGTGATGACGATCGAGCGCATCGGCTACGGCGCCGGCCGGCGCGAATTGGTAGAACAGCCCAACCTGCTCCGCCTCTTTGTCGGCACCGCGGCGGCGCCGGTCGAGAGCGATCAAGTCTGGGTGCTGGAGACCAACCTGGATGATCTGCCGGCGGAGGTGATCGGCTACTGCTACGACTTGCTCCTGGCCGCCGGGGCGCTCGATGTGTTCAGCACGCCAATCTTTATGAAGAAGAACCGTCCTGGCGTGTTGCTGAGCGTGCTGGCACCGGAAGCAATACTGCCGGCTCTGGAGGAGATCCTGTTCCGCGAAACGACGACGTTGGGCATCCGGCGTTACCCGGTGAGCCGGCACAAGCTACAGCGCCGCGCCTGTTCTGTAGCGACGCCGTGGGGACCAGTGCAAGGCAAGCTCGCCTGGCTGGAGGGTCGGCCCCCCGTCTTTGCGCCGGAATACGAGGACTCTGCCCGCGTAGCCCGCCAACACGGCATCGCGCTGCGCACCGTATTCGAGCAGGCCCGGCGGAGCTACGACGAACAGCGCGGCCAGTAAAGGACAGCAAAGGTGTGCAACCACGTTGACAGCAGCTTTCCCGCTCGCCACAATGGCGCGGCAGCTGGGTTGTTCCCTGTCCCTTTAGAGTTTCGGAGTCTATCATGGCCCAAGATTTGCCGACCGAGCCGCAGTTCGCTGAGATTCCCCCCGAGAAGTTGACGAGCGAGGAAAAGAATTGGGGCATGCTCTGTCATCTGACTGCCTTACTGGGATATTTTGCGGGCTTCCTTTCGTTTGTCGGTCCGCTGATCTGCTGGCTGGTCAAGAAGGATAGTTCGTCCTTTGTCGCCTATCACGGCCGGGAATCCCTGAACTTCCAGTTGAACATCTTGAGCTATATCTTGATCAGTATCCCGATTGGCATCGTCACCTGTGGCCTGGGGTTCTTGTTAACGGTGGCCGTCTGCATTTATGGGATCGTCATGCCCATCATTGCTGGCATCAAGGCGGGCAGTGGGGAGAGATATCGCTATCCGCTCACGTTCCGCATCGTTACGTAGCGGGTCCGTTTTGAACAGAGAGCGTGGATCATGCTCAGTGCCAACAGCATCCGCCAGCAGTTCCTCGACTTTTTCGCCAACAAGCACGGCCATACGTTTGTGCCGTCGTCGAGCGTGGTGCCGCTGGACGATCCGACGTTGCTGTTCACCAACGCCGGTATGAACCAGTTCAAAGATGTCTTCCTCGGCACCGGCACGCGCCCGTACCGCCGAGCCGTCAACAGCCAGAAGTGTATCCGCGTCAGCGGCAAGCACAACGACCTCGAGGAAGTTGGCCGCGATACCTATCACCACACGTTTTTCGAGATGCTCGGCAACTGGTCGTTCGGCGATTACTACAAGCCCGAGGCGATCCGTTGGGCCTGGGAGCTGCTCACCAAGCAGTGGGGCATCGACAAGTCGCGCCTGCATGCCACCGTCTTTGGCGGCGACAAGGAATTCGGCCTCGACGCCGACGACGAAGCGCTACGCTTGTGGACACAGGTGACCGATATCGACCCGACGCACGTGCACCGCTTCGGCAAGAAGGACAACTTCTGGATGATGGGCGAGACCGGCCCGTGCGGTCCCTGTAGCGAAATCCACATCGACCGCACTCCCGACAGGAGCGGCGGCAAACTGGTCAACGCTGGCGATGCGCGCGTGATGGAGATCTGGAACCTGGTCTTCATTCAGTACAACCGCGACGACAGCGGCAAGCTGACGCCGCTGCCGTCCAAGCATGTCGATACCGGCATGGGCTTCGAGCGCGTCGTGGCGGTGCTCCAGGGCAAGAGCAGCAACTATGACACCGACGTCTTCAGTCCCATCCTGGAGGCGATCGGCCGGCTGAACGGCAAGAACTATGGCGGTCGACTGGAAGACCCGACCGACATCGCCTTCCGCGTGATGGCGGATCATCTGCGCATGCTGACATTTGGGATCACCGATGGTGCTCTGCCCAGCAACAAAGGCCGCGGTTCCGTGATGCGGAGTGTGCTGCGGCGGGCGGTCCGCTTCGGCTGGCAGTGTTTTGAGCAGCGCGAGCCGTTCTTGTACAAGCTGGTGCCCGTGCTCGTGGAGCACATGGGCGGAGCGTACCCGGAACTGAAGAATAACCCACAACGGGTCGCGGAGGTCATCAAAGGGGAGGAAGCGGATTTTCTGCGGACCATCGAACGCGGGCTGTCGCTGTTTGAGGAAGCCGCCAAGCGCGCCGGGAAAAAAGGGCAGATCAGCGGCAAAGACATCTTCGACCTGTACACGACGTTCGGTTTCCCGGCCGATCTGACGCGACAGATGGCAGGGGAGCACGCTCTGGCACTCGACGAGGCGGGGTATCAGGCATTGATGGAGGAGCATGAGGAGAAATCGCGTGGTCAAGCCGTCACCGGGCAAGTGGCGTTGAACATTCGAGGCAGCTTGCCCGAGACGAATGACCGGGACAAGTGGTCGCGCCGGGAGAGCACTGCGAAGGTGGTTTTGTTGCTCCAAGGCAACGAGGTGGTGGAAGGGACCGCGGAGCATGGGCATCCCGGTGAGGTCGGCGTACTGCTGGACCGCACCTGCTTCTACGCCGAAGCGGGTGGCCAGGTCGGAGACAAGGGCACGCTCGCCACGCCGACGGGCATACTCACTGTCGAGCAGACGATCAAGGTCGGCAATGGGATCGTTCACCTTGGAAAGGTGACCAAGGGGCGAATCGAGGTTGGCCAGACGGCACAGCTGCAAGTCGATCCCGAGCGCGAGTTCACGCGCAAGAACCACACCGCCACGCACCTGCTGCACTGGGCGTTGCAGCAAGTGCTCGGCCAACACGTCGAGCAGCGCGGGTCCAAGGTGAAGCCAGACGAGTTCACTTTCGACTTCGCCCACACGGGGCCGCTGACCCCGGCGGAGAAGGTAGAGGTGGAGCGTCTGGTCAACCAGAAGATTTACCAGGACTTGCCGGTGCAGTGGCGCGAGCTGCCGATCCAGGAGGCTAAACGGTTATCCGGCGTGCGGGCATTCTTCGGCGACAAGTACGGCGACGTGGTGCGCGTGGTCGAGGTCGGTGATGGTTTCAGTCGCGAATTCTGCGGCGGCACGCACCTGGACCACACCGGGCAAGCGGGCTTCTTCAAGATCGTCGGCGAAGAGGCGGTTGGCAAGGGCGTTCGCCGGCTGATCGGCGTGACGGCCCGCGAAGCCGTGGCGACCGTGCAGAAGCAAGACGCGATCCTCGCCGATCTGACGAGCCGGTTTCGCTGCAAGCCAGAGGAGCTGGCCGGGCGTGTGGACGCGTTGCAGGAGGAGATCAAGAAACTCCAGCAGCAGCTCAAGAAAGGTGCAACCACCGACTTACAAAGCGTCGCCGACAAGCTGCTAGCGAGTGCGCCGGACGTGCAAGGAGCCAAGATCATCGTGGGCGAGTTGCCTGCTGGCCCCGAGGAACAGATTCGCCAGCAGGTGGACCGACTGCGCCAGATCGCCGGCAGCGCCGTAGTGGTCCTCGGCTGGTCGGAAGACAGCAAGGTGCAGCTGATCGCCGCGGTCACGGAGGACCTGGTGAAGAAGGGGCTGCACGCCGGCAAGCTGGTCGGTCAGGTAGCGAAGGTGGTCGGCGGCGGCGGCGGCGGCAAGCCGACGATGGCGCAGGCGGGGGGTAAGGAACCGGCCAAGCTGGCGGAGGCGTTGCAATTGGCCAAGAACCTGGCGGGCGAGCAATTGGCGAAGTGACGCATCGAGCGCAGGGGAATGTAAGCCTCTTGATGGAGCGGCCTAGCGTGAGCACACCCGAGCAGAGCGACCTGGAAACCGATCCTCGTTTCCCCAGCGGCCCCTGGACTGGCTTCTTCTTGCAGCCGGCGGTCCCCGGGCGGCACCTCATGGAGCTGCGCCTTACCTTTCGCCAGGGCCAGCTCAGCGGAGAAGGGCGGGACTTCGTGGGATCCTTCGTCGTCCATGGCAGGTATAACGTGCAGGATGGCCGCTGTCACTGGGCCAAGCGCTATCTGGCCAAGCACGATGTGTTCTACCAGGGCTTCAATGAAGGCAAGGGCATCTGGGGCGTCTGGGAGATCCCGCCGTCGAAGGAAATGGGCCATCAGCGCGGCGGGTTCCATATCTGGCCGGAAGGAATGCCCGATCCGACCCAGCCGCAGCTCGTCGAGGAAGCCGATCTGCCCGTTGCCGTGGAAGAACTCGTGGAGACGCAGGAACCGGTGGCCGAACCTGTCGGTGGCGCGAGCGTCACTCCTTAGCGTCTGGGTGGCACGCCCTGAGTCTTCGAAGGGCGTGTTT
>JBGQLF010000753.1:0-5818 GCA_041499985.1 Gemmataceae bacterium | reverse complement strand
TGAAGTTGCTGTTGCATGGCCTCCAGCTGCTGCTGCATGCGTTCGCAGTTCGCACAGGGGGTGATTGTTCCGGGACACATCTCCGCTTGTCTATTGACACACCTTCCCTCTGTCTATACCCCCCTGTGGCCGGATACCTTCCAACCGAGATAGGCCTCTTCACGGGTTCTGTCCCTGTTGAGAGACCCTTTCGGAAGGGGGTTGGTTCAGCACCAGGTTCTCGATAAAGAACTCCATCATGCGTGGCTGCGAAATGCCGGAGTGCCCCTGATCCGGGCCCACCTGTACTTCAAAGCTCTTGCCCGCCCGTTGCAACGCGCGAATGAGCTGCATCGTATTGTTGGGATGCACGTTGTTATCCGCCGTGCCGTAGAACAGCATCAAGCGGCCTTTCAGCTTGTCGGCGTAGGTCATCGCGCTGCCGGCGTCGTAGCCGGTTTTGTTCTCCTGCGGCAGCCACATGTACCGTTCGGTGTAGATGCTGTCATAATTGCGCCAATCCGTCACCGGCGAGGAAGCGCAGGCCGCCTGGAACACCTCGGGATGGCGCAACAGGCACAAGATCGAAGCCGTGCCGCCATACGACGTGCCGAAGATGCCAACCCGGTTCTTGTCCACGTACGGTCGATCCCAGAGCGATTTCACCCCAGCCGCCTGATCGTCGATCTCCGTGACGCCCAACTTCATGTAGATGGCGTCCAGGAAGCGCTTGCCGCGACCGCCGGCACTGCGTGCATCGAACGAAGCGACAAGGAAGCCGTATTCCGTGAGGGCATGAGGCAAGGTGAAGGTCTCGCGCGCGGCGTTCGTCCCCGGCCCTGCATAGACCGTGACGACCAGTGGATACTTCTTGTTGGGATCAAAGGTCGACGGACGGTGAAGCAAGCCATGGAGATCCGTTTCCCCGTCCGCGGCCTTGTAGGTGATCAGCTCCACGCGCTGGAGGCCCAGCTTGTCAAACTGCGTCAGGTTGCTCTTCGCCAGTTCCTCCACCACCTGGCCCTCGGCATCCAGCAGGCGGGTCACCGGTGGGGAATCATGCGCCTGGGCAATGTCGAGGAAGTACTTGCCGTCGGGAGCCACATCGACCGTGTGATGAAAGGCCGGGTCGGTGAGCCGTTGGTCTCCCGCGCCGTCCAAGCCGACACGATGGAGCTGGAGCTTGATCGGGTTGTCGCCGCTGTGAGCCAGGTAGTAGAGCCAGCCGGCGTCCTCGTCGACGCGCACGACATTGGCTACTTCAAAAGTGTGATTCGTGAGCGTCGCCAGCTGCTGGCCGCTCAGGTCGTACAGGTAGAAATTCTTCCAGCCGGTGCGCTCCGACGTCCAGAGGAACCGCTTCTTGTCCTTGAGATAGCGCAGAGGGGGCGAGTTGGTCACCCAGCTCGGCAGCCACTCTTCTCGGACAATAACCCGGCATTTACCCGTGTCCGGATTGCAGGCCACGAACTCCATGATGTTCTGACGCCGATTCGTGCGGTAGAAAAGCAAGTCCTGGCCGTCCGGGGACCAGGTGACATCGTAGACGTAGTGCCCGATCGCCTCATTGTCAAACGGCTTACCGTCGCGGACCTCCACGCGCACGGTGTTCTTCGTATCCAGCGTGTAGAGGAACAGGTCGACGACCGGATTCGGGGCGCCCGCTTTCGGATAAGGTTCAATGTCCATCTTGCTTTGCACCGCGGTTTGCCCGAGTTGCAAATAGTAGTCCGGAACCTGGCTCTCATCGAAGCGATAATAGGCGATCTTCTTACTGTCCGGCGACCACCACATGGCGCTGCGTTGGCGCAGTTCCTCGCCGTAGACCCAGCTGGCCGTCCCGTACTTGATGCGCGATTTCTCATCGCCGTCCGTGGTAAGCGGCAGCTCGTTCCCTCCCTTGGCATCGCTCAACCAGAGATTGCGGTCGCGGTAGAAAGCCTTGAGCTTGCCATCCGGCGAAGTGGCCGAAGCAGTCTGTCGTCCGCGCGGTACGCCGCCTCCGCCGCCTCGGTTTCCACCACGCTGTCCACGACCTTGCCCAAATCGACCTTGCGGGCCTTCGGCATCCGCTTTGCCTTTGCCGATCTCCTGGGCCTTGTGTTCCGCGATGTCGTAGCGATAGATGATGCCATCTTTCTGGTATTCGAGCGCCTTGCCATCGTTCTTCCAGGTCACCGACAGCGCTCCCAGCTTGACCGAGCGGGGTATTTCGGAGCTCATTTTCTGGTATTGCTCATACCCAGGCATCGTCTTCAGACGATCCTGGGCCTCTATGGCCAGCGGCAGGATGCCGAGCAGAACGATGAGGGCGAGCAGCATTCCCGTAGGTAGAGCGCATTTACTCCAGCTTTTCATGGTCTCCAATCTCCTGAGCGCGGAAGAACCGCCGGCTATTCCCCGGTGACGTTTTCGGCATGGTTCAAAAAAGCTCGCTTTCGGGTGGCACGCCCTGAGTCTTCGAAGGGCGTGGGTTGCGGTAGACACGCCCTTCGAAGACTCAGGGCGTGCCACCCAGGTTGGAACCAGGCCACGTTTCAAACTGGGCACCAGCTTAGCCGAACCGAAGGGCGGGTCAATAATGATAACGTGCTTGGAGAAAATGAATGCGGTCCTTCTGGACCAGGTAGACCAAGCGATGTTCTTGGGTAATGCGCCGCGACCACACACCCACGCCCAATCCTTTCAAGGCCTCGGGCTTACCTTCGCCGGCAAATGGATCGCGCAGAACCGCCTCGACCAAACGAAGGATCCGGAGGGCCACTGTCCCATCCTGTTCGATCCCGTAGGCCAGATCCTCGCGGAAATGAGGGTCAAAGACCGAGAGCCGCACAAAGTTCCTCGACCGTCGCCGGCTCGACGGTTCCTTGGTGGGCCCGCGCCAGTGCCTCAAGCAAGCGAACAGCATTGCGCGGGGAAGAGAGCACGTGGGCAGTCTCGGCCAAGCGGTCATATTCGTCGGCCGCTAACAGCACCACGTCTTCACCGTTACGCCGATGGACCCGAATCGGTTCCCGATTGGCCACGGCTTGCTCGCAATAGCCTTTCAGGTTGGCACGCAATTGCGAAAAGGTTGTTTCAGCCATCCGACACCTTCTGGTTGTTGTACAATACTCTTGTACAAGTCCGGGAGGAGGATGTCAATGGCGGGCAAGGCCAAGCCGGACCGCTTGCAGACGAGACACACGGACAAGTCGAACAGCTGTTGGCGGACTGCCTGGCCCAGCTCACCCACTCGACTGGCCCAGCGTTGCCCTAGCCTGACGAACCGAGAAACGACCCCGTTCTCTCCACAGGAGCCGTTGAACCATCTTGCTGAACCAACACCTTCGCCAGTGCCTCAGGCCCGTGCTGTGTCTGTTCGTCGCCGTAGCGCTGCTGCCTGGAAGCGCGGGGGCCACCCATGCTGCGGCCGCGGAAAAAACTAACATCGTTTTCATCCTCATCGACGACCTGGGCTACAAGGACCTCGGCTGTTACGGCAGCACGTTTTACCGCACGCCCCACATCGACCGCCTGGCGAGCGAAAGCCTGAAATTCACCGACGCCTACGCCGCCTGTCCGGTCTGTTCGCCGACGCGTGCCTCCATCTTGACAGGGAGGTATCCCGCACGCTTCAACCTGACCGATTGGCTACCGGGTCGGCCCGATCGACCCGACCAAAAGCTGCGGCGTCCGGTCCTCCGCCAAGAATTGCCCCTGGAAGAGGTGACGCTGGCCGAGGCGCTGCGGTCGGCAGGCTACGTCACCGGGCACATCGGCAAGTGGCACCTGGGCGGCAAGGGCTTCGAGCCCCAGCGGCAGGGATTCGATGTCAACATCGCCGGCGATCACACGGGCACGCCGTTGAGTTACTTCGCGCCTTTCAAGAACAAGGAAGGTCGCTTTATGCCGGGCCTGGAAAACGCTCCCGACGGCGAGTACCTGACCGATCGGCTGACCACCGAGGCGGAGAAGTTTCTGACCCAGAATCGGGACCGGCCCTTCTTCCTCTATCTGGCGCACTACGCCGTGCACACGCCGCTCCGGGCCAAGCCGGATCTGGTGGCCAAGTATTCGAACCAGGGCAAGCCAGGCGAACAGAACAATCCGATCTATGCCGCCATGGTCGAAAGCATGGACGCCAGCGTCGGCCGCATCCTGAAGAAGCTGGACGAACTGCGGCTTGTCGAACGAACCGCCGTCTTCTTCACATCTGACAACGGCGGCCTGTGCACCGCCGAGGGGCAAAATACGCCCGCCACGAACAATGCCCCCTTGCGCGAGGGCAAAGGCTATCTGTACGAAGGCGGCATTCGCGTGCCGCTGCTCGTCAAACGGCCCGGCATCACCCGGCCGGGCAGCGTCAACACGACGCCGGTCAGCAGCATCGATTACTTTCCGACCATCCTGGATCTCTGTGGGGTCAACAAGGACCATCCGGTCGATGGCGTCAGCCTGGCGGCGCTGCTTCAGGGGAACGGCGACCTGCGCCGCGACTCTCTCTACTGGCATTACCCGCACTATAGCAATCAGGGGGGCCGACCCGGCGCGGCGATCCGGGCGGGTGATTTCAAGCTGATTGAGTTCTATGAGCAGGGCCGCCAGGAGCTTTACAACCTCCAGAAGGACCTGCGCGAGAGTCAGAACCTGATCGAGCGCCAGCCCGCGGTGGCGAAGGAACTGCACGCCAAGCTGGTCGCCTGGCGTCAGGACGTGGGCGCCCGCATGATGCAGCCCAATCCCGACTATCGGCCCAATCCCCAGGCGGCCAACGGAACCGTCACCTTGCCCGCCAAGACAGCGGAGATTCATGGCGTCCAGGTGCGCTATGAGCCGTTGCCGCACAAGAATACGCTCGGCTTCTGGACGCGGGTCGAGGACTGGGTGAGCTGGGAGTTCACACTGGACAGGCCGGGGACGTACACGGTGGCCATCCTGCAAGGCTGCGGCAAGGGCCAAGGCGGCAGCGCGGTCGAGCTGGCCGTCGCCGGGCAGACGCTGCGGACGACCGTCCTGGACACGGGCCATTTCCAGAATTTCCAGCTCCGAGACGTAGGCCGTGTGGAGCTTGATCAGCCAGGCCGGTTCACCCTGACGGTCAGGCCGAAAAGCAAGCCGGGCGTCGCGGTGATGGACTTACGCGCCGTGACGCTCAAGCCCAGGACCGAGTGAGCCAAGAAGGGGAGGGTCCGAACCTGTATAATCAAGGGCGCGACGGTTATCCGGCAGCAGTTCGCCTCTTCTCAAGCGGAGATGAATTTATGGCCTCCGTACCAGCCAAGCAAACGTCTGCGGCACCGGCGACGGAGACAGTTGCGGAACGATTTCGGCGGTTGGCAGCGACGTGGCAGGAAGCCGTCGCGCACCATTCTTCCAGCCGCATGCGGTACAACCACCCAGCTTATCACGAGATCATCAGCCTGGGCTCGGCAGTCGTGCCTCTCTTGCTCCAGGATCTGGAGGCCACCGGACGGCACTGGTTTATCGCCTTACAAACCATTACGGGAGCTGACCCGATACCCGATGCGGATGCCGGCAAGATCGCCAAGATGAAGGAGGCCTGGTTGCGCTGGGGCAGGGAGAATGGCTTTCAATGGTAAAACGGATCGAAGACATCTTTCCAAGGCTTCAGGGGGCAGGTCTCCAGAACCCCAAAGGAGACGGATTCATGGCCTCAGTTCCCGTGACGCAGACGCCGGTGGCACAGTCCGCGGAGACACTCGAAGAGCGTTTTCGGCGGCTGGCAACAGCCTGGCGCCAGGTGGCCCCGTCCCATCCGCACAGCCCTCTCCAGTATGACCATCCTGTGTACCAGGAGATCCTTGGCCTGGGGCAAGCGGTTGTACCCCTGTTGTTG
>JBGQLF010000752.1:0-5823 GCA_041499985.1 Gemmataceae bacterium | reverse complement strand
TGCAAAACCTCGTGGCCAATTGTTGTGCAAAAGGTTATGTCCGGTAACAGTCCTCGCTTGTGGGCTGGAGCAGCTCACACGCGAGGACGCTTGTGGCTACGAGCCGACAACAAGTCCCGGGATCTTGCGGTAGCGAAAGAAGGTCGCATCTCCCTCTGACTCCTCTGTATAATAGTGCGCGTGAGCCGCCGCCGATTGATTCGCCCTGGTCCGGACTTATTCCCTGTTGTTTCAAATTTTCTTCCCCGGGCGGCGGCCGCAGCGGAGACCTTTCCCATGCGACGCGGGCGCCACGGTTTCACCCTGATTGAGTTACTGGTCGTCATCGCTATCATCGCGGTCCTGATCGGCTTGCTGCTCCCTGCCGTGCAAAAAGTGCGCGAGGCAGCCAACCGCATGAGTTGTACCAACAACCTGAAGCAGCTCGGCGTCGCTTTACACAACTACCACTCGACCAACGACTGCTTTCCCCCCGGCCTGGTCTCGTCCGCGGGCAACGTCACCGATGCCGACGCCACGGGCTTCACCTTTCTGCTGCCGTACCTGGAGCAAGACAATACGCATCGACTGTACCACTTTGATGAGCCTTGGTTCCAGCCGGCCAATTTCGAGGCGGTGGGCAAATCGGTGAAGCTCTTCTTGTGCCCGAGCAATCGCGCTCAGGGTGCGCTGGACCTGCGGCCCTTCGCCAGTGAGTGGAGCGTGGAGCTGCCGCCGGTTGCGGGGGCCTGCGATTATGCGTTCTGCAAGGGCGCCAACGGCGCCGTGAATCAAGATGGCAATCGCACACCCCAGGTGGTGCGTGGTGTCTTCAGCATCCAGCCGAGCTGGAACGGGAAATCCGGTGTGCGTCTGGCCGACATCAGTGACGGCACCAGCACTACCTTGGCGATGGGCGATGCCGCGGCGGGAACACCGACTTACCTGGTGCGCGACCTCAATACTCCCGACAAGCCTGCCGTTTATGTCCTGACGGGACAACCGATCAGGTTGGAACAATCCTGGAGCGCCGCCGGGGTTGGCGATCTCGGGCACCCCTGGTACGGCTCGGTACTCGCCGTGACGGCCCAGTATGGGCTGCCGCCCGACCCGCGCGACGAGCCAATGAATCGCCGGCCGGCCACGCCGACGCTCTATGGCGGCGATGCCCGGGGTGACAACCGCCTCGGCAAGGATTACGTCGGCGGCTTCCGCAGTGTCCACCCGGGCGGGTGCAATTTCCTCTTCTGCGACGGCAGTGTACGCTGGATCAGCGAAACCGTGCAGCCGCTGGTGTACCGGGCGCTCTCCACCTACGCTGGCGGAGAGGTGATTGCAGGTAGTGATTACTGATGACACTTTGCCCGAAGCTCTCCGCTTGACCTGACTTCGTAACGAAGGAAGCGATCATGCGTCCGAGGTCTCCATACCTGCGCCTGGAGGAACTGGAAGCGCGCTTGCTCTTGAAGGCTCCCAACGATGCCCCGCCGCTGGAACCTCCCCCAGCGCCGAGCGCCGCGGTCGTCTGGGTCGATACCGTCGCCAAGCTGCAAGACGCCGTGAACAACTTGCAGTCCGGCCAAACCATTGTGCTCCAGAAGGGTACCTACACACTGACCCACGAGTTGAATCTGGGTCTGAACCGGCAAGTATCGAATGTGACCATCCGGGGAGCCACCGACGACTTCAACGACGTCGTCATCCGCGGCCAGGGCATGGACAACCCCGCCATCGGCATGGGCATCTCCGTCTACAACGCTCAGGACGTGACCATCGCTGACCTATCGATCGGAGAAGTCTATTACCACCCGATTCAGCTCCAGGGGTCCGGCGGGGCGCAGCGCGTCCACGTCTACCACGATCGCCTTTACGATGCCGGTGAGCAGTTCATCAAGAGCAATCCCGGCGGCACCGGTGTCAACGACTGCACGATCGAATACAACCTGGTCGAATACACCGCGGGACCATCAACCGTCTCCCATGGCCCGGGCGCCGGCTACACCAATGGCATCAGTGCCCACGGCGTCGATGGCTGGGTCATCGCCAATAACCTGTTCCGCAACTTCCACACCCCCGACTCCTCGATCTGGACGTATAACCCGGCGGTACTCGTGTGGAATCATTCCAGCAACACGGTGGTCGAGGGCAACACCTTCATCAACGATGACCGGGCCATTGCCCTGGGACTGGAGGTCACGCCGACTGGCTACGACCATCAAGGCGGCATCGTTCGCAATAACATGATCTACATGCAGCCGGGATTGTATAGCCCGACGCGAATCGCGGGATCCGACGGGCAGATCCTGGTGTATGATTCGCCCGGCACCAAGGTGGAGCACAATACCATCCTCACGAACGGCAACAGTAACAAGTCCATCGAGGTGCGCTGGGCCTCGACTGGGGTCGAATTCCGCAACAACCTGGCGGACGCGCCGCTCGGTGCCCGCAACGGCGGCGTCTTCGACGCGAGCGACAATTACCTGAATGCCACGCCTGCCATGTTCGTGGCTCCGGAAGCCGGCGACCTGCATCTCGTGTCCAACAGGCTGACGCGCTCGACGGTGATGGACCAGGCTCCGTTCCTGAGCGATGTCACCGACGATTGGGATGGAGATTCTCGGCCGATCGATGGCGGTGTCGACATTGGCGCCGACGAATTCCGCAGTGGAAGCTTCGCGGTGCCCCTCGATGTCGGTACGGACACTTCACCCGCGGCGACCGGCCATAGCCAGGTGACGCCCACGACCGCCTCCAACGCCGCGCATGGCTATGACTGCCAGAGCGCCATCCTCGGCGGAGGGAATGACACTACCTCAACGGCCTGGATAGCGCTGCTACGCCCCGCACGATCTAAGGCAGAACGGTTGCGGGACGGCTTGAGCCTGGCACACGATTTGCTCTAGTAAGTATTTGGCGACGAAGATCGGCCTCTCCATCAGTGAAAGGTAGGGGTGTGCCATGATTTCACGGGGAAGCGCGACGGTGTCTCCTATCCTGGGTCTCGACGCGGGAGCGGCCGCGGATCTGATGACCTCCAACCCGGTGTCGTTGCGCGAAACGGCAACGGTAGCGGAGGCGATTGCACTGCTGACCGACAAGGGATTCACGGCCGCTCCGGTCATCAATGCCGCGGGCCATCCCATCGGCGTGCTGAGCCGTAGCGATATCCTGACCCACGAGCGCGAAAAGGCGAGCCACCCGCTCCCGGACGTGGTGCACACCCCAGCAGCCGGTCTGGCCTCCCGGACCGAAGCGGTTGCGTCCACTGAGCCTGTGCTCGAATACGACGCAATCCCGCAGGTCCGCGACTTGATGACGCCGGTGGTGTTCTCAGTTGCCCCCGATACAGCGGCCGATCGGGTTGTCGAGGAAATGCTGGCGCTACACGTTCATCGGCTCTTCGTGGTTGATCGTAACGGGGTCTTGGTTGGCGTCATTACGGCTCTGGATGTGCTGCGCCATCTTCGTCTGCTGTAACCTTGGTGGGAGAACAGATCTCGTGGCTACTATCGCGTGCTGAGCCCGAAGCGCGAGCGAGGAAGCGGCTTCCCTCGCTCGCGCTTCGGGCTCAGGTGGAGTTGGATTTCCATCACGACCTACGAGATTCCGCGCCGCGCAGCAGGCGGAATCGTTTCTGCTACTTGACCAGCACCTCCCTTATCAGCTATATCGTGTCTAGGGTCAGCCCCGAAAAGTGGCGCGGGCTCGCTTCACGTTATCACTGACTGAAGGGAAGTTCGACGATATGAATCACCATGAACCTGCCCACCACGGCGCGTTTGGAAGTAGCGCTACAACCTTGCCGTTCGCCCCCGCTGAGGTCGAGGCGTTCCACGTCCAGGACAAAAAGGCCGCGACGGCCATCGTCGGCTTGATGGTCAGCATTTTTGTCATGGGAGTAGTCGGTTATCTGCTGGTCTGTTACTGGGTCAGCTGAACAGAGGCCAATGATGAACGATGAATGCTGAATGCTGAATAGAAGAAAGAAGGCAAGGGTGCCCGTTCTGAATTCATCGTTCATCGTTCATCGTTTCAGTTTCCCATGATGACCTCCCACGCCTTCCGCAGCGAGTCGGGCAAGCCGTACACGTCCAGGGCCGTGATGAGCAGGCAGGACCCCCAGCCGGCCATGCACAGGAACCAACCGTTGGCATAGGGACCCATCCGCTTCTTTGAACTGGTGAAGTGGAGCAGAGGGAACATGGCAAACGGAAGTTGAAGGGCCAGGACCACCTGACTGAGGACGAGCAGATCGGTCACACTGCCGTCCCCGCGGAGCCCGAGGATGAGGATAGCAGGCACGATGGCCAACATTCGGGTGACGAGGCGCCGCAACCACGGGCGCATCCGCCAGTCCATAAAACCTTCCATCACCACTTGGCCAGCCAGTGTTCCGGTAATGGTGCTGCTTTGGCCACTCGCAAATAAGGCGACGGCAAATAACGTGCTGGCTGCGGTCGTCCCCAAAAGCGGCGCCAGGGTCAGGTAAGCGACGCGGATCCAGTCACTGTCGGGGTCGAACTTCACGACCTGCCCGTCCGCCAGGAGAACATTATCCTTGCCGAAGAAGACCATTGCCGCGAGCACCAGGATGGCGGCGTTGACGAAGAAGGCGATCGACAGGGCCACGACGGTGTCGAGGGTGTTGAACCGAATGGCCCGGCGGACCGCCCCGTCATCGCACTCGAGCTTCCGGGAGTGGACAAGGGCCGAGTGCAGGTAGAGGTTGTGGGGCATGACCGTCGCCCCGATAATACCAATTGCCACAACGATCATCCCTTCTTTGCGGAATCCCGGTGAAAGGAGGGCCTGGCCCATCTCCGCGAAGCTGGGGGAAGTCGGCGGCAGCACGAAGATTTCGATGAAGTAGCAGACGCCAATGGTAGAAACCAACACGAGAATGACCGCCTCCAGCAACCGCATCCCCAGCCCTTGCAACGTCAAGAGGAGAAGCACGTCGAAGGCGGTGATCAGAACGGCCCAGAACAGCGGGATGTGGAACAAGAGGTTGATCGCCACGGCGCTGCCGAGCCCCTCGGCCAGGACGCAGGCGGCGATCGCTACCTCGCATACGAGCCAGTACGGCCAGCGGGTCCAGGAGGGGTAGTAATCGCGGCAGGCCTGGGCCAAGTCGCGTCCGGTGACTACTCCAAGTCGCGCCGAGATCACCTGCATGACGACGGCCATCAAGCTGGAGGCGGCGACCACCCAGAGCAAGTCATAGCGGTAGGCCGCCCCACCCTGGAGATCGGTCCCCCAGTTCCCCGGATCCATGTAGCCCACACTGATGAGAAAGGCGGGGCCGGCAAATGCTCGACACTGGCGCCAGAATCCGGCGCTAGCGGGCGGAACTGCCACGGAGCTGTGGAACCCTTCTAGGGAGCGCGTGCCCGGCGATTTAGGTTCGGCCCGCGTACTGCGGGCGGTCCAGCCCGAGTTCCCTCTGAGAGCATTCCCCAAACTCATCTCCCTCTCCTCTCCTGGATCAGCTGACCTACGGCCCAGCCAGCCTCCAAGACGACCTACAGTGGCGCCCATACCTCAGCCTTACGTCTCATAGGTTAGGCTAATTCATCAATTCGTCAAGACGAAATAATTAAGAAAGCGCTACCAAATCCAAGAACTTGCCAACAGGCGCTCCCTGGTCGTCGGGAGATTGCAGTTGTAAGGGCGTTTCCTGAGGGATGGGAGAGCTGGGGTTGTGCGCGAAGCGCGGACCTCATCGGAAGCTGTGCTCGGCAGTTGGGAAAGTTCCTTCACGCACTTCTCGGCAGTAGTCGGTGACGGCACGAACGACATCGGCGCCCAGGTCGGCGTATTGCTTGACGAAGCGCGGCCGGAGCT
>JBGQLF010000751.1:0-5826 GCA_041499985.1 Gemmataceae bacterium | reverse complement strand
CCCCTGGCGGAGTGGCAAAAAGGAAGGAAAGAGGACTCCGATAGGGGAATATCGACTAATTCTCGGACGGACTCCTAGCGAGGATCGACCACCGTCAGCCGCAGCGTGGGCGGTGAGAGGCTCGGGTGGCGCTTGCTGGCAATCCCGTGAACGAGGTCGGACTGCCCGATGCCTTGGGTGTGGCGGACCAGGATGAAGGTCGCCAACTTATTCGTGTCCGACCGCAAGAAATCTACCAGGGGTTGGCCGACGACGCTTCGAATGCCCGTCTGCTGGCCTTGAGGAAGCGCGAACGAGCCCAGCCGCACGACTTTCGCGGGATCCATGGTTGCTCCGCCGGGCTGGTTGCCGGGGGCGTTCTGCCAGCGGAGGGTCCGCTCTTCCCAATCGTCCAAGGCTTCGTCCGTCAGCCCGTAGAGGACGAAGGTCGCATCCGGCACCAGGGACGCGTAGCCCCAGCCGGTGGGGGCGAACGTCACGCTCAGCTCGGCGTCGAGGATCGCTCGGCCCTCCACGGGGGTCAGATCCAGGCCCAGGTACGCCTTCCGATCCGACTCGGCCGCGCCGGGTCGGGCATGCTTGATCAAGAGCAGGATGTCGGTACGGCGATCGGGAGGAGGTTCGATGGGCTGGACGAAAGCATCTCGGCCCCGCCCCTGGGCAGTCGAGATTTGCAGCTCACGCGTCCCGGCGCGGAGACGCCGGGATGAGGCGGCCAAATCGTCGGGGAGATCCATGTTCGGGTTAAACGTGCGGATGTCGCCCGGCGTGAAGCGGAGCACCGCGCCAGTCTTCATCGCCTCGGTCCGCCCGGACGGCCGATGCCAGACATCGACCTGCCCATGGAACACCTGGACATCGGCGGTCTGCCCCTCGTGAACCTTCACCCCAAACTCGGTCCCGAGATCGGTGAGCACCGAGGAGGGCGTCTCCACGACAAAGCCCCTCGCCTTGGGCGGGACCTTCGCCAAGAGCTGACCGGCATGAACGACGCAGCGCATCGGCGAGACGAGTTCGACGTCGGCCGGTCCTTCGAGCGTCAGTTCGGCGCCGCTGGTGAAGGAAATGTGGGCCAATCCCTCGGCGAGGCGAAGTCGTCCCGGCTGGAGGAGCGCCCCGACCTCAGTGGGGAGGGTTCCGCCGTCCCACTTGCACCCTTTCGTCTCCGCGAGCGTCGCGACCGGCCTCGGCTCGCGGCCGTGGAGCAACCACATTCCGAGCCAGGCGCTGATGCCCACGATCGCGGCGGCAATACTCCAACGGCCGAACCAGCGGCCACGAGGCCCCGAGGGGACGGAGGGGTTCGCACGCCCGGCCGACGGATCGGCGGAGGCGAGTCGTGGGAACCGCTCTGGTTTCGCCCCGGCCAGCAGGTAGGCCGGGTTCGCCGCCGACCATTGGAGGACGGCGTGTTGGTGGACGTACTCCGCGTAGAAGCGACGCGCCTCGGGAGAGGCCAGCACGATCTGTTCGAGGCGCGCTCGTTGTTCGGTGGTGAGGCGGTCTTCGATCGCCGCCTCCGCCAAGACGCGAAGCTCCTCCAGGTTCGGTGTGGCCGGTTTCATGGGCTGCCCTCGTGCGCCAAGGTGCTGGAAACACAGTCGTACAAGGTTTGACGGATCCGACTGAGCATGCGATAGACGGCTTCGGTTGTACGATGGAGTTGTGCGGCGATCACCTCCACGGCCGTTCCCTCGTCGTAGCGCAATTGCAATAATTGGCGATGGTGCGCCGGGATGCGTTCGACGCATCCGGCCAACGCGCGCGACCGATCCTCCAACACGTCCGCGGTCTGCGTCAACTCGCCCGACACTGCGTGCAGGAACGCGTCACTGAACACCAACCGGTCCCTTTGCTGGCGCTTCCGCCAGGCCAGAACTTGATTGAAGGCAACCGTGGAGGCCCACGACGCGAAATTCGTCCCGAGCTGGAACCGGTGAAACTCGCGCCAGAGAACGAGATTGGTTTCCTGGAGGATGTCCTCCGCATCGGCGGCGTTCAGTACCAGGCTCGACACGAAAAGGTGTAACCGCCGTTGGTGCTGTCCGAGCAGGGAAACGAACGCCTCGACGCGATCAGGATTCGTGCCGCTTGAGGGCGCAATCGACGGCTCGCAGTCTTGTGGTTCAACCATGCGCCAACACCTCCTGTTTTATTCTGAGAGCGGACGCCCCCGGAATTGGACATCGCTCGCGGGATTTTCATGGATCATGTCCAAACCGCCTCCCATCGGCTTTAATAAATCGGTAATCGAATGTCCGGCCCAAGAGCTACAGGACGAGCGGACACCGCCTCGACTAGCACGAAGCGCTGGCGAGGGATCGTCGGATGCGACAGGAAACTCCATGCAGGCTCATTCCGCACAGGCCTTCGTCTTCTTCGGCATCGTCTCGGCTGCCCTCGCGGTTTTACCCGCGGGCGCCGCCGACCCCCTGCCGCTCGACTCCCAAGCCGTCACGTTCTTCGAGCAGAAGATCCGCCCCATCTTGAGCGATCATTGCCTCAAGTGCCACTCCACTGAGGCCGAGCAAACCAAGAAGCTGAAGGCCGGCCTTTACCTCGACACGCGCGACGGAACGCGCAGGGGCGGTGAGAGCGGCCCTGTGATTGTCCCGCACAAGGCTGCCGACAGCTTGCTCATCCAGGCGCTGCGGTATGACGGTGACGTGCGCATGCCGCCGAATGGAAAGCTGCCCGAAGCCGTGATCGCCGACTTTGAGAAGTGGGTGAACATGGGGGCTCCCGACCCCCGGCAGGGGCCGATGGGGGGGCGCAAACAGGTTGGGATGACGATCGAGGCGGGGCGTCATTTCTGGGCTTACAAGCCGCCGGAGCTAGCCGCCGTCCCCGCCGTGAAGGCCGCCGACTGGCCCCGAGAAGAGATCGACCACTTCGTGTTGGCGAACCTAGAAGCGAAAGGGCTGAGGCCTGCTCCGGATGCCGACCGGGCCACGCTGGCTCGCCGACTGTACTTCGACCTGATCGGGTTGCCGCCGACGCCGGAAGACGTGGACGCCTTCGCCGGCGATCGGGACCCTCGGGCTTACGAGAGGCTCGTGGACAAGTTGCTCGCGTCGCCGCAGTTCGGCGAGCGGTGGGGCCGGCACTGGTTGGATGTCGCCCGGTACGCCGAGTCGGTCACGCTGCGCGGATTCATCTTCAAAGAAGCGTGGCGCTACCGTGATTACGTGATCGACGTGTTCAACCGTGACGTGCCGTTCGACCAGTTTGTGCGCGAGCAAATCGCGGGCGACCTGTTGCCCGCCGCCGCCCCAGTCGATCGCCGCCGGCAACTCACGGCCACCACTTTCCTCATCCTCGGCAACACCAACCTGGAGGAACAGGATAAGAAGCAACTCCGCATGGATGTGGTGGATGAACAGCTTGACGTCATCGGCAAGGGTTTGCTGGCGCAGACCATTACCTGTGCTCGCTGTCACGATCACAAATTCGACCCCATCCCGACGCGCGACTACTATGCCTTGGCTGGCATCCTGCGCAACGTGAAGGCGATGGAGCACGCCAACGTCTCGCGCTGGGTCGAGATGCCCCTGCCCGCCGACCCGGGCGAGGAAGCTGTGCTGCGCCAGCACGAGGAGGCCGTCGCTGCGCTACAAGCCCGCATCAAGGCCGCGAAGGGTGCCACGACCAAAGGCGGCGTCTTGGCTGTGCGGGACCTCCCGGGCATCGTCGTCGATGATAGCGACGCAAAAAAGATCGGTGCCTGGCAGGTTTCCCGTTACTCCGGGACGTACATCGGGACCGGATTTGTCCACGATCAGAACATGGGCAAAGGTGAGAAAACGCTGACGTTCCAGCCGGAGGTGATCCCGCCGGGCAAATACGAGGTGCGGCTTGCCTATGTCCCCGGCACAAACCGGGCCGAAGCCGTGCCGGTGACCGTGTTCAGCGCCGATGGGGAAAAGACGATCACGGTGAACATGAAACAGGACCCGGCGATCGATGGCCGGTTCATTTCCCTCGGTGAGTACCGGTTCGAGAAGAACGGACTGGGCTACGTCCTGATTTCCAACGAGGGAACGATCGGGCACGTGATCGCCGACGCGGTGATGTTCCTCCCGCTCGACGGTTCTGATGTTAGCGCAAAGCCGGCCCGCCCAGCCAAGCCGATGGGCCAGCGCGACACGGCTCGTGCATTAGAAGCAGAGCTGAGACGGCTCCAAAACATGGGGCCGAAACGCCAGATGGTGATGACGGTCTTGGAAGAAAAGCAGATCGAGGAGGCACAGATCCACGTCCGCGGCAGCGTTCACAATCTCGGCGAGATCGCCCCGCGTGGCTTCCTACAAGTGGCGACCTGGGGTGCCCCACCGTCGATCCCGAAGGGCCAGAGTGGCCGGCGGGAACTGGCGGAATGGATCGCAGCGCCGGAGAACCCGCTCACGGCGCGCGTCTTCGTGAACCGAGCTTGGCACTGGCTCTTCGGGGACGGCATAGTTCGCACGACGGATAACTTCGGTACCACCGGGGAACGGCCGTCTCACCCTGAGCTACTCGACCACCTCGCCGTGTCGTTCGTGGCAGACGGCTGGTCGATGAAGAAGTTGATTCGGCGGATCGTGCTCAGTCGGACGTACCAACAGTCCGCCACCGGTGACGGGAGTGCCGACCCGGAAAACCGACTCTTTGGGCGGGCAAATCGGCGGCGACTCGAGGCCGAATGCCTACGGGATACCATGCTCTCCATCAGCGGGCAACTGAGTCAGCAGCCCGGCGGACCGATGTTTCCCGCGTCGCTCAGTGCAGACTACGGCTACCAGGGGACTGCCAGGTGCCGCAGCGTCTACTTGCCCATGTTCCGCAACGCCTTGCCGGAAATCCTGGAGCTTTTCGACGCGGCCGACCCGAGCATGGTGACGGGCCGGCGCAACAGCGGCACCGTCGCGCCGCAGGCACTGTTCTTCATGAACCACCCGTTCCCCGCCGAGCAGGCCAGACACGCTGCGGCGCGATTGCTCGGCGAGAAGTTGCCCGATGACGACGCCCGCATCACCCGCGCATACCGCTGGACACTCGGACGAGAGCCGACGGCTGGCGAACGGCGGGTGGCCGTGAGGTTCCTTCAGGCCCAGGACCCAATCGAGGTGTGGGCGATGCTGTTTCACGCCCTGTTTGCGTCTGCCGATTTCCGCTATGTGAACTGACTAGTGTAAAGACAAACGACATGTTGTTGAACGTAGCCACAAGCGTCCTCGCTTGTGAGCTGGAGCAGCCCACAAGCGAGGACGCTTGTGGCTACGATCAGACAACAGGTCCCTGAATCCTGGCCTAGTGACCTGAGGATCATCCTCATGCTCTACCCAATGAGTCGTCGCGAATGGTTGTCCCTCACCGGCTGCGGATTCGGTGCGCTCGCACTGGCCGGCCTATCGACCGCCGAGGCTTTGGCCGCGAACCCGCTCGCCCCGAAGACTCCACACATTACTGCTCGGGCGAAGCGCGTGATTTTCCTCTTCATGCAGGGTGGCGTCAGCCACGTTGATTCTTACGACTACAAGCCCCGTTTGGTGGCGGAGGATGGCAAGCAGTTTGCGTTTGATGACGCCCGCGTGATCGCCAACACGGGAATGCGGGGGTCGTCCCAGCGGGTGATGAAGCCACTGTGGCAGTTCGCGCCACGCGGCAGCTGTGGCCGCTGGGCGTCGGAGCTGTTTCCCGCAGTCAACCAGCACCTCGACGACTTGTGCTTCATCCACTCGATGCACACCGAGGGCGTAGCCCATGGTCCCGCCACGTTGTTCCTCCACTGTGGCTCGACGAATTTCGTGCGACCGAGCATGGGGTCGTGGGTGCTCTATGGCTTGG
>JBGQLF010000750.1:0-5828 GCA_041499985.1 Gemmataceae bacterium | reverse complement strand
ATGCCGTGGCGGAGCAGGTCTTCAATTTCTGGCAATAGCTTTGCCGCCTGTGCCAACATACCCCCTTCCACATAACGCTGCCCGGAAGTGAGGCGGACCAGCATCTCACTCAGCAGGCGCACCGAGGCGGCGGGAATTCGGCCAGCCTCGCGCCGGCTTGCGTCGGGATAGCCCATCTCGGCGAAGAGGATCGCCAGGTGACGCTGTTGAAGCTGGGAAGCGCGATGACGGGCCAGGTAGTGGTTCAGGTGCTGGCGGACGCCGCCGAACGGCTGCCGCAGGGTCTCCGCCTCTTGACGCAGTCGGACCGCACGTTCGCCGCTCGCAGTTTGCAGCAGATTGGCGTAGAACGCATCGCGATAGCGCGCAATCCGCGGCACGAGTGTCGTCAGCGTGACCGTCGAATCGTGTGTGGTCGGACCCGCACCGCTACTCCCGGCTGCCATGAGGATGACGCCGGCCAGCACCGCCGCGGCCTCATAGAGCGCCTCCGCGGGCGGTAGGTCTGCCGGATGGTCGACCCGATCGAGCAGTGCATCCAGGGTCACCTGGCGCACGACGAAACGGCGATACCGGCCTTGGTTGTCGAGATGGTGCGGATCCCACTCGCCAAAAACGTAGTTCGGCCGGCGATTCGCGGGATGGCGGTGGTCGTAGGCGCGCGGGTCGACGGCCAGTTCGTCCACGAGTTGCGGCTCGAAGTTCGCTTCTGCCAGGAGGGCGGGATCCGTGGCCGTCAGGATCTCCAGCGCCTGGCTGACCAGGTCCCGGTAACGGCCATGGGCCACTCCCGCACCGCGCAGATAGAGAGGGATCGGCCGCACGCGCTCGTGGTCGTACGGCTCGCCCTTGGGCCGCGTCTCCAGCAGTGCGATGGGCCGGTGACCGACAAAATCATTGAGCTGGGTCAGAACGCCGCTGAGGATGCGCCGCTCTTCTTCCCAGGGCGATCCCTGGGCCAGGATCGCTTCACACACGCGAGCCAGGAAAAAGGGTTGCGCGAGATCGCGGTCGGCTTGATGGAACAACAAGTCGGCATGGTGCTGGCGGTAGGCGGCGAACACCTTGGGAAGGAGTGTCAGTACGGCAGCGGCCTGCGTCACATCGCGGAAGGCCGCGGCGCCGCTGGCCTGGAGTGTCTCCAGCTTGGCGGCGAGCCACTGCGGCAGCGCCTGCCACGGTTGGGCCACGCCATGCTCCGCGAGAAAGCCATAGGCCTCGTTGAACTGGCGCTGCCAGCGCGGATCGGGCTTGCCCTGCGAGAAATTCAGGTAGCCGAGCAAACCCGAGGGCGGCACCTGGCGTTCCAACTCGGCAAAACTTGCGTGCATCAAACCGATCCCTTCTCGAGCGCGAACGTCGACCTGTTGCGTCTCCTGGCTCGGTCCGTCGGCCTGGCCGGTTGCCCGCTCGGGACTCTTACGGCGCCTGCGACCAAGCGGGTTGGAAGGCCTTCTGGTCGCCCGGCCCGAGGCGGTAGGTTCGGAGTGGTCGGACACCTTTCCCATCCTGCCAAGACTGTCACGGTAATCCAAATGTCGCCCGGCATCAAGGCGAAGGTCGTCCGCCCCAGCTTTAGCAAGCCGGCGGCGGGTGGTTCTGGATTTGAATAAGTTTGCCTTCGCGGATTAGAATGAACTGCGGCAACTTGATCCTCCCAGGAGGCATCCGCGATGAGCGATCTGTTTTCGCTCGCCGGGCGGCGAGCGTTGATCACCGGAGCAACCCGTGGCATCGGCCTGGCGATCGCCCAGGGATTCGCGCGCCACGGCGCTGCCCTCGCCATCACCGGCCGCAAAGCCGACACGCTGGCCGCCACGGCCAAGCAACTCGAAGCTGAGGGAGCATCTGTTCTCCCGATCGTCTGCCATCAAGGAGATCCGGGTGCCATCGCGGCCCTGTTCGAGCAGCTCGATCAGAAGGGGCACACCCCCGAGGTCGTGGTCATCAACGCGGCCACCAATCCGGTCATGGGGCCGCTGCTGGAGATCGACCTGGGCGCCTGGCAGAAGATCCTGGACGTGAACCTGACCGGAGCGCTCCTGACGGCCCAGCATGCAGCCCGCCGGCTCATCCCGCGGAAGAAAGGATCGCTGATCTTCATCGCATCGCTGGCGGGCATCGACCCGATGCTTGGCATCGGCGCCTATAGCGTCAGCAAGGCCGGCTTGCTCGGCCTGGCCAAGCTGCTAGCCAAAGAATTGGGACCGGCCGGCATCCGCGTCAATGCCCTGGCTCCCGGCTTGATCGAGACCCGGTTCGCCTCGGCCCTGCTTCAGGACAAGCAGATGTACGAGCGTCTCATGGCCCATGTTCCCCTGGGGCGCCACGGGCAGCCCGACGACTTGGTCGGGGCAGCCGTCTTCCTTGCGTCGGATGCCTCGGCCTATATCACGGGGCAAGTGCTCGTCGTCGACGGCGGTGGAAGGGTCTGAGATCGCTCGGCGGGGAGCCGCAGGCGACCGCTCGAGCCTTGACGCCTGCGGCGCCCCGCGAAACGAAGAGAACGGTAACCAATCTTTCCGCGTCCTCTCCCCGTCTAACAGATAGACACGCTCTCGCTGCGGAAAAGGAGGTATACGGTGCGTCGCTTAACTCTTCTCGCTCTCGCCGGGGTTTGCCTGGCACCCCTCGTGGGATTGCTCTCGCTGCGTGCATCCCAGCTCACCGGCAGTGATCTGCCATCCGGCCAACCCGCGGTGCAACCACGGCCCAAACCACCGGAAAGCACCTGTGGCCGCTACGGTACCACGGTCGAGTTCCTGAGCACGCCCGCGGAGGCGGCGCGCAGGGCCAAGCAAGAACAGCAATTGGTCTTTGTGCTGCACGTCTCCGGACTCTTCGAAGACCCCCAGTTCACCTGAAACAACGCCGAAGCGCTCCGTGTGAACGCCTTGGCCAACCCTGAAGTCGGCAAATACTTCAACGAGTACTTCGCTTCCTCCTTCCAAAAAGTCGCCACCTTCCGGCTCGTCGGGGCCCAGAAACAAGGTGGCAATGTCGCTTCATATTTTTGTGCTCCCGATGGTCGGGTCTTGCACGTCGTGGCCGGACCGGTTGATGCCGCCACGCTTTTGCGTGAGGCGCAGTGGGTTGTCGCAACCACCAAGAAGGCGATGGCCCAGAGCAAGGGTGATGGAGCCGCGTTCAAGGCCTTCTTCCGTCAGGCCCACGCGGAACGCCTGCGCCAGGAGCACGGCCTGGTCGTCGAGCCGGTGACCTTTGATCCTCCGGAACTCCAGGACGACAACAGTGCCCTCACCTACCGCGATCCTTCGGGCCGTTCCCTCGCACCCAAGTTGCCACCGCCGCCGATCGACGGCCCGGATGTGACCTTTCAAGTCAAACAAGACGTGGCGGCCCGCTCCCTTGGCGCCATGCCCGTTGCGGATAAAGTCGGCCGGCGCTGGGTCCTCGGCAATCAGGGACGTGCCCATATGTTGCTCGCTGCCCATGCCATGACAAAGATCGAAAAGCTCTACGGCTCGATCTTCGAGGGCATCCTGGGCGAGAAGGTGACGACCAAACCAGTGGAAGTGATCACGCCCTTCCCGTGGGTCCGAGGGGATGGGGCTGGGCGTTGACTGGCCCAGGCGCATCCCTCCCCAAGCGGATCGAGTCAGCTCTGAGGCATTCCACCCCTGGTGGAGTGCCTTTTTTTGTTGGCTCCTCTTGTCACGTGAAGTTCTACCTGCCCTGGACTTCTGCCTGCTGGTATGATGAGCGAGAATCGCGTGACTGCAAACGAGGGTGAGCTAATGCACTCAGTGCGTGCTGCGGTTGTCCAGGCCGCTCCAATCGTCTTTGACCTGAGTAGGACGCTCGACAAACTCGCCCAACTCGCGGCCGATGCCGGCCGCCGAGGAGCAGCTCTGGTCGTCTTTCCCGAGGCGTTCGTGTCGGCGTATCCCAAAGGTCTGGACTTCGGGGCGCGAGTCGGCGTGCGCTCGCCGGAAGGCCGGGAGCAGTTCCGCCGCTACTTCGCCAGCGCCATTGAAATTCCCGGTCCGGCCACCGAAGTGATCGGCAAGGCGGCGCGGGCCGGCCGGCTGCACCTCGTCGCCGGCGTCATCGAGCGCGATGGCGGGACGCTTTACTGCACGGTCCTGTTCTTCGGGCCGGACGGTAGCCTTCTGGGCAAGCACCGCAAGCTGATGCCGACGGCGATGGAGCGTCTGGTGTGGGGCTTCGGCGACGGTTCGACGCTGACCGTGGTGGACACGTCCATTGGCAAGCTGGGCGCCGTGATCTGCTGGGAGAACTACATGCCACTGCTGCGCATGGCGATGTATGCCAAAGGTGTGCAGCTTTACTGCGCCCCGACCGCAGATGACCGCGATACCTGGCTGCCGACAATGCAGCACGTCGCTCTGGAAGGTCGCTGCTTTGTACTCTCCGCCTGCCAGTACCTGACCCGCGCGGACTGCCCGCCCGACTACCCCGCCATCCAGGGTGATGATCCGAAGACGGTGCTGATGCGCGGCGGGAGCTGCATCGTGGGGCCACTCGGGCAAGTGCTCGCCGGTCCCAACTTCGACGGCGAGTGCATCCTGACAGCCGAACTGGACATGGCGGAGATTGTGCGTGGCAAATACGATCTCGACGTGGTCGGCCATTACGCCAGGTCCGACGTGTTCCGGTTGTTCGTCAACGAGTCCGAATTGCGACCGGTGGTGCGCGAAGTGAATGGTAGTCCCAAAGGTGGAGAGTCGTCGGTTCGGTGAGCGAGATTGGCAGTCCGGCCCCGACGAATAACAAGGGCCGGCGTGCGACGGCTCTGTTGAGGGCGTGGTAGACGAAGCCAACCGGGGCAGCGTGGAGGCCGAGGCATGACCGGGGCTTTCCCGGAGAGAAGGGTGACTCAGTGCCGCGAAACCGGCGGAATGTTCTTGGGTCGCACTACGAGCGCTCGCTGAGTCTGTACCGGCACATGATGGCTAGGATGCTTTCTCGGTCGACCTGTCTCTCATCGTATTCCACCACAGGATCACAGGCGAGGATCTTCGCTGGTCGCATGGCTTCACTCCAGTTCCTGCACAGTAGCTTCGCGTGATTCTCCTCCAGTTCGCGGCCGAGGGCTATGACGTCATCGTGCGAGAGGTACCTGTCCTGGAAATGGATCGGGGTCATGACAGTCTCCTGATGTGTCCGCGGGCCGTCTGATGGGAATCCCAGACTCTGCCCCGACGCCCAGCCGATCTCGGCCAAGTCTGGGCCAACGTGGACGGCTTGCCCTGATGGGACGCAGCTCAACTCGTGGAGGCGCAGCAAGCCGCTTTCCCCTAAACAGGCAATGCACGTGCCAAACGTTCTTAAAAGCACGCGGAGGCCAGGGACAGGTCCCTACGCAAGCTGAGCTGTTGGCTTGTTCCCGGCCCTCGTCCATCCTGAAAAGGTGACATCGTGGTTTAGCACCGCAACTAGCCTTGCTTTCATTCGCCGGGAGCGATAGTCAATACTCCAGGCGCCCGTTTATTCCAGACGTATGCGGCAACTGGCCGCAGAAAGGAAACGGGGAACATGAGCCAAGCGTCTACTTCAGTGCCGCCGTCAGGGTCTGCCCTGCGGCTGGAGATGCTCGCCGGTGCGATCGCTCTGGTGACTTTCGATCAGCCCAATAGTCGCGCCAATACCCTCGGGCAGGCCGTCCTGGCCGAGTTCGAACAGCTCCTGGCCCAGCTGGCGAAACGACCGGAGCTACAAGGCATTGTGCTGCGCAGCGCCAAGCCCGGGATGTTTTGCGCCGGTGCCGACCTGCGCGAATTGGGAGCCGTCCGACCCACGCCCGAACTGATCCGCTCCTTTGTGCAGCGCGGCCTCAACGTCAT
>JBGQLF010000749.1:0-5838 GCA_041499985.1 Gemmataceae bacterium | reverse complement strand
GTGACGGTGACCGTCAACGGACTGACGCGGCGCCTGCCAGCGGATGTGGAGCTGGTGCTGTATCGTGTGGTGCAGGAAGCGCTGACCAACATTGCGAAGCACGCGTCTACCACCAGAGCTGCGGTGTCATTAAGCAGACGGCGAAACGAAGTTACCCTTACCATTGTTGACGACGGCGTAGGATTCGACCTGAATGACGGATCACAAACGAATGGCACCCGCCTCGGGCTATTCGGGATGCGCGAGCGGTTAGCGCTGGTCGGTGGCGAGATGCAGGTCCAATCAGCGAGGCGCCAGGGCACGAGGATCACCGCGCGGGTGCCCCTTGCAAGCAAGCGCGGGAAGGCCGGGAAGAACGGATGACAAAAGTGGAAACGACAGCCAAGATTCGAATTCTGCTGGCGGACGATCATCAGGTTCTGCGCTCAGGCTTGCGCGCGCTACTCAACTTGGAGCCCGATTTGCAGGTTGTGGGTGAGGCATCCAACGGAATCGAGGCGGTGAAGTTGACGGAAACGCTGCGGCCAGACGTCGTCGTCATGGACATCTCGATGCCCGAGATGGACGGTCTCAAGGCCTCGGAGGAGATACACAACGCGGGCCTCCCTGCAAAAATAGTTATCCTGACCGTGCATGCCGACGAAGACTACCTCTTCCAGACGCTGAAGGCGGGGGCGTCCGGCTATGTCCACAAGAGCTCGGCTGACCGCGAACTGATCGACGCCATTCGCACGGCCAACCGGGGCGAAGTCTTCCTGTACCCCTCGGCGATCCGCAAACTGCTCGGCGAGTACTTGCGGGGCGGCGCCAAGCAGACAGACGAGAAGGAGCCGCTAACCAACCGGGAGCGGGAAGTGCTCAAGGCGACGGCGGAAGGTTACACAAACAACGAGATCGCCGAGCAGCTCGTGATCAGTCCCAAGACCGTGGATACATACCGCCAGCGGATTATGGAGAAGCTGAACCTTCACCACCGGTCCGAGCTGATCCGGTACGCGCTCAAACGCGGGTATCTCGTTCCCGGCGAGTAGTCTGTTGGACGTGGGGCGTTGCCTCACGCAGATACCTGCCCCCGGCCCGACAGACGGCGCTCCCGGCCTGCCATATCGTGTGCGTGACAGCAATCCTAAGCGGATCGGAGAGTCAGATGGTACCGGTGGTCAGCTTCGTTGGGAACTCCGGGGTCGGGAAAACGACGTTCCTGGAGAAGCTGATCCGTATGCTGAAGGCGCGCGGTTACCGCGTCGCCGCCGTCAAACACGACGCTCACAAGTTCGAGATTGACTACGCGGGCAAGGACTCCTGGCGGCTTACCCAGGCCGGCAGCGACGTCACGATCATCTCGTCCCGCGACAAACTGGCGCTGATCGAGCGTCCGGAGACGGAACGCAGCCTGGGTGACCTCGTCCAGATGGTTTCCGATCGCGTGGACATCGTACTGACCGAGGGGTATCGGGGCGCCGCTGCGGCGAAGATCGAGGTCTCCCGGAAAGCGCACAGCCACATCCTGACGGCCAGGCTGGACGACCTGATCGCCATCGTCACCGATGAGCGTTTCGACTACCAGGTTCCCCAGTTCGATCTCGAGGACGCGCCGGGCGTCGCCGACTTCCTCCTGCGCCGGTTCGCGCTGCTTCAGCCGCGACTCTCCGCGGAGACGTGTGGTTGAGATGCGACAACCGGCGACAGGAATCGTTCTGGCCGGTGGCGCCAGCCGCCGCATGGGGCGAGACAAGGCGCTGCTTGAGTTGGGTGGCCGGCCGCTCCTGCACCGCGTAGTAGAAACAGTCTCCAGACTTTGCGAAGAAGTCGTCATCGCGGGGGCGGACAACCCGATCCAACACTTGCCCGGCCTGTCTCCGATCTGGGTGTGCGATCCTCCCGGGGCTGTGGGTCCGCTGGCCGGCCTGTCCGCGGGGCTCGCCGCCGCTTCACACCCCACCGCTATTGTGGTTGCCTGCGATATGCCCTTCCTGAGTGAGGGCCTACTGGCGCACCTCGTGGAGATTGTCGAAGACTGCGACGCCGCCGTTCCGTTTGCCGGCGGGGACTTCCACCCGCTTCATGCGGCGTACTCGCGGAGGTGTCTGCCGACGGTTGAATCGCTATTGCGGTTGGGCGTCCGGTCGATGCGTGATCTGCTTCCTCGGTTGCGCGTCAAATACGTTAGCGAAGCCCGCTGTCTGGAGTTCGATCCAGATGGCCTCAGCTGGTTCAACATGAACACCGCCGATGACTTCCGCCTCGCTCGCCTTCACTGGGCTCGCAGGCAAGAACACGTGGCGGCGGCGTAGCCGTCAGTCTGCCTCGTGACGGGCCTCTGCTTACGCGTTCCGGCGCCGGTGGGGGAAAACCGGACACACAACTACAAGCTGCCCGACTGATCCCCTGGCCGCTGGCTTCGATACTCCAATCGAGCGCCGCACCGGCGCGTCCAACATCATCGAACCTGGAGCCGGGAGGCAGCATATGACACCAAGCGCCAACTACACCCTCAACGGTGGGCCATGGGCCGATCAGTATCGCGATAGGTGGAAATGGGACAAGGTTGTCTGGGGCAGTCATGCTGTGGACTGTTATCCCGGCGGCTGTCCCTTCCGGGTCTATGTCAGGGACGGCAAGATCGTCCGCGAAGAGCAAGGGGGGCTACTGCCGGTAATCCAGCAGGGCGTTCCCGACATGAATCCCATGGGTTGCCAGAAAGGCGCTTGTTGGGGGTACCTCCACACCGGGCCCGACCGGGTGACGCAGCCTTTGAAGCGCGTCGGAGAACGCGGCGAGGGTAAGTTCGTCCCGGTTTCCTGGGACGAGGCTCTTCGCGACATTGCGGACGCGATACTCGACGCCTGCGAGGACCAGGGCCCGGAGTCCGTGCTTACCCTGATGACGCCTGAGCCTGGGGCCGCGCCGGCGCGCTCTTATATGGGCGTGATCGGATCGCCTCTTACGGACGGCAACGCGGAGTTTCAGGACTGGAGCCCCGGCTATTACATTACCTGGGGCAAGTTCAACCCGGTCTCGTCGATGGACGACTGGTTCCTCGCCGAGCTGACCCTAATCTGGCACTGCAACCCCGTCTACACGAACATCCACTGGTTCCACTACTCGCTGGAGTCCCGTTACAACGGCGGCGAAGTCATCACTATTGCGCCGGACTACAGCCCCTCGACGATCCACTCCGACGCCCACATCCCGGTGCGCATGGGGACTGATGCAGCCCTCGCGCTGGGGATGTGCAAGGTGATCATCGACGAGAAGCTGTACAACAAGAAGTTCGTCCAGGAACAGACTGACCTCGGACTTCTCGTGCGCACCGATACGTCGAAGTTCCTGCGCGGGCCCGAGGTGAACATGGGCGACCGTGACGACCAGTTCTTCTGGTATGACAGCAGGTCCAGGCAGGCCGTCCCGGCGCCGCGCGGCACGCTGGCCATGGGGGAATCGGACCCGGCGCTTGAGGGCACCTTCAAGGTGAAGCTGGTGAACGGCACAGAGGTCGAAGTGCAGCCGGTCTTCCAGCGGCTCACGGAGTTGCTCAAGGACTACACACCGGAGAAGGCCGCCAAGATCTGCCAGGTACACCCTGACATGATCCGCATGCTCGCTCGGAAAGTCGCGACGAAGAAGACGAAGATCTTCAGCGGCTGGAACTCCGGAAAGTACTACCACGGCGACCTGATGGAAAGGGCGATGGCGCTCCTGCTGGGCCTGACGGGCAACTGGGGCAAGCAAGGCACGGGCACGCGTTCCTGGTCTATATCCGGCCTTGATGGGTTCTCCTTCCTCACGGCCAAAGGGCGCCCCGGCCAGGATGCGGCCCGCGAATTCCAGCGCCAGATGATCTCCATGCGGCGAATGATGTCCCAGGACGACCCAACCATGACGCTGGAGATGATCATGAACCGGTTCATGGAGTCCGGCGCCGGCCGCATGGCCGGGATGGGCGGAATGTTCCCGCCGGCGTTCCTCTGGTACCACCAGTTCGGATACAAGGAGCGCTGGAACAACAAGGAATGGTCCGACAAGTCAATGAAGCGGACGTTTGACGAGTACTACCAGGAGGCGATGGACAAAGGCTGGTGGGACCAGTGGATGGCCAAGGTCTGGGAAGACGTGGAGCCGCGTGTGCTGATCGAGGCCGGGGGCAACGTCCTCCGCCGCCACCGTGGCGGCCAGACGCAACTACTGAAGGAGCTTTGGCCGAAACTCAAGATGATCGTCTCCATCGACTTCCGGATCAATACCACGGGCCTGTACTCCGATTACATCCTGCCTGCCGCCCAGCACTACGAGAAACTCGGCAATAGCATGCCCTCTCCTCACCACCTCAACTTCGTGCTGATCGACAAGGCCGTCGAGCCGCCCGGAGACGCGAAATCGGACCGCGAGATCGGCCACATGATGGTCAAGGCGATCGAGGCGCGGGCCAAAGAGCGCGGCATCACGCAAGTGAAGAACCGTGACGGCCAGACCGTTTCGATCGAGGGCGCCTACGACCGGATGACGCTAAACGGTTACTACTCGAACGACGAAGTGGAGTTCGACGAAGCGATCAAGGACATGGGCGCGTACGGCATCCTGCCGGAAGACGCATCGCTCGCCAAGCTGCGCGAGACGGGCACGATGCGCTCGATCGGCTGGGGTATCGCTGGCTTCGGCATCGCCCAGGCCTCAACGATCGAGCCGGACAAGACGCACAATCCGTTCCGCTGGCACACGGAGGATAAGATCCCCTATCCCACCCTCACCCGCCGCGCGCAGTTCTACATAGACCACGACTGGTTCCTGGAGGGCGGCGAGGAGTTGCCCATCCACAAGGACAACCCGAACCACGGCGGCGACCTGGAGTTCCGCCTGACGAGCGGGCATCCGCGCTGGTCCATCCACTCGATGAATATGACCAACAACATGATCCAGAACACCCACCGCGGTGAGCCGTTCATGTTCATGAACCCGGCCGATGCTGCAGCGAAGGGTATCGAGAACGGCGAGCACGTGAGAGTTTTCAACGGCGCGGGAACGATGGAGATCGCGGTGAAGATTTCGCCCTCCGTGCGCCCGAAGCAGGTGATCATCTACAACGGGTTCGAGCCTTACCAGCACAAGCAGTGGTTTGGGCAGGGCGACGTGGAGCCGGGGATGGTCAAGTGGCTCCACATGGCCGGCGGCTATGGCCACCTGAAGTACCGCCCATGGCACTGGCAGCCCGTCCCCGTTGACCGGGCGGTGGGAGTGGACGTCGAAAAGATCAAGGCGCCGGCTAGGGCGCGCGTCGAAAAAGTCAAGGCGCCGGTTAAGGCGGGCTAGGAGAAGACGATGGCAAAGAGCACAGCAAAAACGGCAACACAGAAGCAACTGGCCTGGGTCTTCGACCTGAACAAGTGCATCGGCTGCCAGACTTGTTCCGTGGCCTGCAAGGTCCTCTGGAACGAGGGCGAGGCAGGTACCGAGCATATGTGGTGGATGACCGTCAACACGCAGCCCGGCAAGGGCACTCCCAAAGACTGGGAGACGATGGGCGGCGGCAATAAGAACGGCAAGGTGCAGCTCGGCAAGGTGCCGACGAACGAAGAATTCGGCGGTGGCTGGGACTACAACTACGAAGAGGTGCTCCACGGCGGCAAGGGACGTGACGTACACCTGCAGAAGATCGCCGGGAGCAAGAGTTGGGGCCCGAACTGGGACGAAGACGAGGGTGGCGGCGTCTCGCCGCATGCCTACTCCTTCGATCTGCCGCGGCATTGCAACCCCTGCACCGCCGCGCCGTGCCATTCGGCTTGCCCGGTGGGCGCGATCTTCAAGGACGAAGAGTTTGGCCTGGTGTTGCGCAACGAGGAC
>JBGQLF010000748.1:0-5843 GCA_041499985.1 Gemmataceae bacterium | reverse complement strand
ATTGGTATCAACAGATCGCCAAGATCATGGCCAATCTGACGCCCATTGCCGTCTGGGAGGTCCTGGTCGCCGGCAAGGTGCAGGAGGCTTACCTGGTGCAGGTCCCCGAAGAGGTGCGTCCGTTGGCGGAGAAGTACAAGTCGATCCTCGAAGGGCAATATGCCCGCGTCGCGTTGGTAATCGAACGGACTGCGGGACCGATCCTGGAACAGTACGGAAGCGATCGCAAGGCACTGGCCAACTATCTCAGCGCTCACAGCAAGGAAGTGGGCCATTGCCGTCCCGCGATCTTCTTAATCCTGGACGGGAAACGCAGCAAGCTCGATCAGCTGATCAAGAAGCTCATCTATCCCAGCGCCAATCAGTTTGTCTCGGACGCAGAGCTCTTCGGCCGTTAGCTTCGCTGCTCCGGCCGCGTCGTGACACGCATCTGGAGATGCCGCGCTTGGGTATAATGATTCAGGAGTTGATCGAGTTGGATGCAGCCTTATTCCTGGACGGAGCAGGCGATGCGTTACTTGGTGACGGCTCGGGTCAAGCCGGGCCGCGAAGCAGAGTTGTTGCAAGCGATCGAGGCAGGGACCCTGGGAGCCGGCTCGGTGGCCGGCGAGGAGTACCTGCGTAACATGGAGCAGGCGCGGTTGTGTACGGATGGAGCGCTGCGTTGGGTGGAAGTCTGCTTCTGCGACATTCCCTTACAGGAAGAACGGCCGTATTGGGAAGAGTATTTCGAGCTGCTCCGAGTTCAGGACGCCCATGGCCGGCATCGCTGCCGCGACCTGGAAGGTACTGAGCCCTGGGCCTGCTCGGACTGTGACTGTACGCAACGACTGGAAGAGCGCATGACCGGCTGGGGACAACCGTTCTTGGGCGTACTCCGCGCCGCCATCAAGCCCTAGCCCCAGCGCCAGGGGCGTGCTTATCTTCGCCGCGGGATGGTTTGACCTGAGCCCGACGCGCCAGCGAGGGAACATTCCTCGCTGGCGCGTCGGGCTCAGGTCAACTTGGGTCGCGTTGAGTCGTGCCTATCGACGCCGTTCCCCGGTGGTATACCACAGGGCGTGGATCTCTTTCCAACGGCCCTCGTCCACTTGCGGTCCCGCGGCGCGCAGGATGCGTTCGACATGGAACCACTTGATGGGATCATCCCGATCAATCCGCTGCAAGTCGCGGATGAGGACGGCATAGTTGAAGCCGAGCCGGGGGCTAAAAGCGCGTAGTGTCGCCGCCACTTCGGCGATGAGCAGGCGCAACTCCACTCCCAAGGGCGAACGCGCTGGCACCTGTAGCTGCGCCCGATAGCGTTCGGTCCAGTCGCGCCGCACTTCCGTCAAGTCCTTGACCCCGCAAGTCAAGCCGATCTGCTCCAGGAGGTACCAGGTGGGAACCTCCGTTCCCTGGGCGATGGCGCGCAATCGTCCGGGCCACAAGCCTTTCAAACCAGCTCCCCGCAGGAAGCGCGTCAAAGGAATCAGGCCGCCTTCGCGCTTCGCCAGAAGCTGGATCAGAGCACAGATCGAGTCGGGGGACTGCCAGGTGAAGCGCTCGGCAACGCACGCGTTCCGCCGCTGAAGCAGGGCCTCGACCCGGCGTTGTCCCGCCTGGAGCAAGGCGGCGAGGATGCGCGCCCGGGCAGTTTCGAGCAACGGGCTGACGCCGCGTTCGATCTTCTGATATTCGAGACTGGTATAGCCGAGAATCGGTTCCATATCGCGCAGCTCGAAGCCGTAGCGTTCACGCATCAGGCGCAGGTCGAGGCGCATCTCCGGCCGGTGACGCCGATGGAACTGTTGACGGCGCTGCTGCCACAGCTGGAGCAGTCGCTCGCGTTCCGCGGGCTCTTCGGTCAACACCGCGACCAGGCCGGCTGGATAGGCCTGGCCGGAATAGAAGCCATCTTCCTCGATGTACTTGATGATCCGCGCCGGTTTCTTGCCGCCGATGCCAAACAGATCGGCCAGCTCGCGCCGCGTGATCCCCTGCTGTTTGCGAAGTTGCTTCAGGTGCGCCCCGAATTCCTCGGACGGTTGTTGCCGTAGCCGTTCATTGCGGAGCCAGAGCCGTTTCAGCTCATGCACTTCGGATTCATCGCGGCACAGGTTGTGCGCTGCCTTCTCGATCTCATGCCAGGGTGGTAGCTCCAGGTAACGCAAGCGGCGCAGAGTGGCCGTGTTCAGGCCGAGGGTCGAGAGGTGTTTCTCGGCGTAGCCAGCGCGCGCGCACAGAACCCAGAACTCTGCCAACGCGGGCGGGTAGCCGTTGTTGAGCAGGCGTTGGCGTTCCGTCTTATGCCAAAGCGCTTCCCCCGGTGCCGGCTCTTGTCCGACCGCCTGGCAGAGGCGGCGCAACAATTCCAAGGGTAGCGGAAAGTTGCCGCGGCGGTACTCCCAGAGCGTGGCCGGACTGATGCCGACGCGCCGGGCCAATTCGCGTGGCGAGCCGGCCCGGAGTTCCAGCCGAGCGATGAACTCCCCCAGCGTGTCCCCCGATCCGGCGTAGAGGCGGCGTAGCTCTTCCAGCTGTTCCGAGTCGACCTGGCGACACTGGCAGAAGGCCAGGAATTGCTGCAAAATGCGGCGCGTGGGCACATGGACACCGTGTTCCAGGTCGCGCAGGGTGCCTCGACTGATGCCGGATTGGCGCGCCAACTCCAGGCGCGTCAGGCCCAGCGTGCCCGCCCGGATAGTGATGATGGCGCGGGCCAGGGGCGGAGCGGTCTCGGCGCGGACCAGGGCCTGTTCGCGAAGATGGGCATTGCGCAGGGCATGGCCGGTCAGCCGATTCACATGGTTGTTGGACGCGGGCGCCATGGCTTCCTCGTGACAGACCTCGGAGGCCAGTGAGCAGGTACTTGGCAGGTAGCTGGGCGGCTGGGTGGTTGTCGCGGGTGCTGCTTGCACGGATGGCACGGAGCAGCACCGGTAAGGGCAGCACCTAGAATGGTATGTTGTTGAAGGGACGAGTGCAAACAGAATCTTTTCTTCTCTACAGAAGCACGATGGTTGCCCCGGCGCTTGAAGCCTGGTATACACTGAAGACTTTGAGCTGTGTTGGCAAGCCGCTTCCTTCCAACCCCGGTGACTCCTCATGACACGCATCCCTGACCGTACCCTGTCCGGCAACCTCCTGCGCACTGCCCTGCTCCCGGCCCTGGCGCTACTCCTTGCGATACCCAGCTCGGTCTTCGCGCAAGGACTGGAGCAGGTCAAAGCGGGCTACACGAAGTACGAGTATCGCATCCCGATGCGGGACGGCAAAAAGCTGTTCACTGCCGTCTATGTGCCGAAGGATCAGGACCAAACCTATCCGATCCTAATGACGCGGACGCCCTACAGCGTACGGCCCTATGGCATCGATCAGTACAAGTCCGATCTGGGTCCCTCCGCGCTGTTCGGCAAGGAGGGGTACATTTTCGCCTTCCAGGATGTGCGCGGGCGGTGGATGTCCGAGGGGGAGTTCGTTAATATGCGGCCGCACCTGCCGATGAAGAGCAGCCCCGCCGAGGTGGACGAGAGCACCGATACGTGGGATACCATCGAGTGGCTGATCAAGCGCGTGCCCAACCACAACGGCAAGGTCGGCCTGTGGGGCATCTCCTATCCCGGATTCTACACCGCGGCCGGCATGATCGACGCCCATCCCGCTCTAAAAGCCGCCTCGCCGCAGGCCCCGGTCACGGACTGGTTCATCGGCGATGATTGGCACCACAATGGGGCGCTGATCCTGCCGCACGTGTTCAACTTCATGTCGACCTTCGGCCGGCCACGTCCCGAGCCGACGAAGAAGTTTAACCCCACTTTCGACCACGAGACGCCCGATGGCTACCAGTTCTTTCTGCGCCTCGGGCCGCTCAGCAATGCCAACGCCCGATACTTCAAGAATGACGTTGCTTTCTGGACCGAGGTCATGCGCCACGACACTTACGACGACTTCTGGAAAGCCAGGAATCTGCGCGCCCACCTGCGACGCATCCGGCCTGCGGTGATGACGGTCGGCGGCTGGTTCGACGCCGAGAATCTCTTTGGCGCGCTGGAGACGTATAAAAACGTCGAGGCCACGAGTCCGGATACGACCAACATTTTGGTGATGGGTCCGTGGCGGCACGGCGGCTGGAGCCGCGGCGAGGGGACGTCACTCGGTGAGGTTTCGTTCAACTCGAAGACCTCTGCATTTTATCGCGAACAGATCGAGTTGCCGTTCTTCGAGTTTCATTTGAAGGGCAAGGGCACTTTCAAGCATCCCGAGGCGTGGGTATTCGAGACGGGGACCAATCAGTGGCGCAAGCACGACGCCTGGCCGCCGCGCGATGCCCGGCCGAAAGCGCTGTATCTGCATGGCGGGGGCCGGCTGGCATTCGATACACTCCCCGCCTCCGACCGCGAGGCTCACGACGAATACCTGAGCGATCCGGCCAAGCCGGTACCGTTCCTGGAGAAAATTGCCATTGGCATGTCGGCGGAGTACATGGTCGCTGACCAGCGCTTTGCTGCCCGGCGGCCCGATGTCTTGGTCTACGAGACTGAGATCCTCGAGAACGATGTGACCATTGCCGGTCCCATACAGGCTGATTTGTACGTCTCCACCACGGGCACCGACTCGGACTGGATCGTGAAGCTGATCGATGTTTATCCCGAGGATCATCCCGATCCCAGTCCCAACCCGGCCGGGGTTCGCATGGGCGGCTACCAGCAATTGGTGCGGGGCGACGTGATGCGTGGCAAATTCCGCACCAGTTTCGAGAAATCGGAGCCCTTCACTCCGGGCCAGTCCACCCGCGTGCGCTTCACGCTTCAGGATTGTTATCACACCTTCCGTCCGGGCCATCGCCTCATGGTGCAGATTCAAAGCAGCTGGTTCCCGTTAGTGGATCGCAATCCGCAATCGTTTGTCGACATCAACAACGCCAAGGAGTCGGATTTCCGCAAGGCGACTCAGCGCCTCTACCGATCGCCGGATCTGCCGTCGCATTTGACGTTGCTGGTGCGGCCCTGAGCAGGGCTGCGAGGCGAGCACATGGGGAGCGAGGCCATGCTCGATCCGCGCGTCGTAGCGATCATCCGGCAATTCCCGCAGAATGGCATGAAGCTGTTACTGGAGAATGCGAAGAATGTGCGGGACTTGCTGCTCCTCGCCGGAGTGGAGGTGGTGAGCCTGATCGACTTCGAGCGCCTGGCCGTCGTGCAGACCACCTTCGTCGAGCGCGATTATCGTCATGTGGAATCGGACGTGGTTCTCACGGCTCCGCTGCGGCGACGGTCGGGCCGGCGCTCGCGGGAAACGCTCCTGATTTATATCTTGATCGAGCACCAATCCGAACCGGACCGGATAATGCCGTTGCGGGTCCTGGAGTATGTGGTGCAGATCTTCAAGACCCAGCTCCGCGATTGGTCGCAGCGCCATCGCTCTTTCGCGGGCATTCGGCTGCAACCGGTCCTGCCAATCGTCTTCTATACCGGCACGCGCCGCTGGAAATCGCTGGGTAGCCTGGTCGATCTGGTGGAAATGGGCGAGCGCTTCCGGCAGGTAACCCCGAGCCTGGAACCGCTGTTCATCAATCTGGCGGACTTACAACCTGAGCAGCTGGAGTCTCAGGGCGGTTTCTTCGGCTGGGTGTTGCGCCTCGTGCAACAACGGCAAGCGCGGCCGGATGAGTTCGACAATATGGTGCGGCGTGTGGTACAACATCTTGAAACCATGCCGCCTCAGGAGAGGCTGCGCTGGCTCGAACTGCTTTCGTACATTCATGCTTTGGTTTACCATGAGAGAGATTCCATCGAGCACGGTGGCCTCCAAGCAAGGATCGAGGCCTCCGTGCAGACCGACGAACACAGGCAGGAGGTGTT
>JBGQLF010000747.1:0-5845 GCA_041499985.1 Gemmataceae bacterium | reverse complement strand
GCGCCGGGGTGGCGCGCGGGGGGCACCACGGAACGGTCGCCCCGGTCTTGAACCAGGGCTGACTGCCGCGATCACGCATGAAGTGTAGCGCAGTCGTTTGAACACCACCGAACCGAGGCCTGGTCCTCCAAGCCCACGGGCTGGTGCCGTAAGCTCGCTAATTCTTGCCCGCCGACTTGTCAGGCGCCGAGCGGCCCGGCCCCCCAGCCGGCGATTCCGGGCTGGGCGGTTTCCGCAGGTACTGAAGTTCGTCGGGAAACGGCTGATGCTGCGCTCTTAGATTGGCGGCGTTGTGATCCAACGCGCAGGCGATCCTATAGCGTAGCTGCGGATTGATATACAGGAAGCGGGCCCGCTCCATCCGTTCCCCTTCGGGACGCCTGTCACTGGCCAGTTGCAGAAAAAGCTGATTCGATTCCACGGCCCGATCCTGGAATGCCAGTACCAGGGCACGCCCTACCCGGCCCAGCGTGCGGTAGACAGGAACCTGAGCAGGATTCTCTCTCAGGCTGGTGAAGAAGCGGTCGGCTTCGTCGAACTGTCTCTGTTCCAGGTACAACAATCCCAGCTCCAGGGAATGGCGCAGACCCAAGTCGCGGCGGCTGCGGTCGTCCCCAGGGTTGGCATATTGCTGCACCGCTTGCTTGAGGAACTGCTCGCGTTCCTGCTGGGAAAACAGCGGCTCGCTCGCTCCACGCGGCGGCGGCGCCGGTTCACTTGGCGGCGCGGGCGGGGGGCGATTCCGGATCCAGGCCAGCCCCGCTCCACCCGCCAGGGCCAACACCACGGTCAACGCGGCCACGGCCATCCAGGGGAGCAGCCGCGGACGCGGGAGGCTTTTGGGCAGGGGCGCAGTTGGTCCGGCTGGAGTCGGTGCACTGGCCTCGACGGGCTGCGTCGTCAGCCCCGCCTGGAAATCACGCAGCCGATTCAGATCCTGAAGTAGATCCCGGCAAGTCTGGTAGCGCTGCTCGGGTGCTTTGGCCATCATCTTGTGGACGATGGCACCCAATTCGGAGGGCAAATCGGGACGCAGCTCGTGCAGCAGCGCCGGCTCGTCGCGCACATGTTTCAAGGCGACTTCGAAGGCCGTTTCGCCACGAAACGGCGGCTGCCCCGTGAGCAGATGGTAGCAGGTGACGCCGAAAGAATAGATGTCGGTGCGCGGATCCAGTGGCCGGCCCTCGATCTGTTCGGGACTCATGTACAGCGGCGTTCCCATCGTCACGCCGGTCTGCGTAAGGTTGAGCGGCTGGCTGATGGCAAAGCAGCGGGACAGGCCAAAGTCGGCGACCTTGATCTCGCCCTTGGGCGTGAGGAGGATGTTTTCGGGCTTGATGTCGCGGTGAATGATGCCGAGTTCCCCGGCCCGCTGGAGAGCGGCAGCGACCTGACGCATCAGGTTCAGCGCCCCGGCGAGGTTCGGAGGACCTTTCTTGGCCAGGTACTCGCGGAGCGTCCGTCCTTCCACATACTCCAGGGCCATGAAGTGCAGGCCTTGCGCTTCGCCGATGGCGTAGACCTGAACGATGTTGGTATGGGAGACACGTGCGATCGCCTCCGCCTCGGCCTTGAAGCGCTGGAGGGCGGTAGGATTCACCGCCAGGTCGGCCTTGAGGATTTTCAGGGCCACCTTGCGTTTCAGCGAGCCTTGTTCCGCCAGGTAGACCTGGCCCATTCCGCCCTGCCCGAGCGGGCGCAAGAGCCGATAATCGCCCAGGATTTGGCCACTCAGGTCGGCGCTCGCGGACACGGGCGCCACGGGATCGCCGGAGGAAGAAATCGGTGTCTGCGTGGCGCGTTCCATGATCACAGGCTCTCGCGGTCGGCTTATCCTGCTGTGCCGAATGGCAGGATCTCTCGCCTCTCCCTCTGCCGAGCCAGGGTACGCACTCCTCGCCGCGCTCGCTGCTCGCACCTGTTATCTTAAGGCCTTCCCTCCAGTCGAGCAAATCGAATCACCCGTCCGCATTCTCCGTCAGCAGGCGCTGCACCTCCAGCTGGTAGCAGGTTGTGTTGCCGTTCCCCGTGAAGAGGTAGCGCCCATCGGGAGAAAAACACAGGCCTTTCACTTGCGTGTTCAAATCCGTGAAGGACACAGGCAGGCCCGTGTCGGCGTCCCACAGGCGGACCGTGCGGTCGTCACTGCCGGAAGCCAACCAACGGCCATCGGGACTGTACGCCACACAGGTCACGGTGTCCTCATGCCCGATCAGCTCCATAGCCAGATGCTGCGCTTCTAGATCCCAGACGCACACCGTTCGCGTCAACGACGCGGACGCTAACCAACGTCCCGCGGGATGAAAAGTCAACGCGGTCGAACCACCCCCGAACGTCGCGATCTCGCAACGCTCTTCCAAATCCCACACCGACACGGCTCCGTCGGAGCCCCCCGTGGCCAGCCAGTCGATGCCTCCGGCTGCCAGGAATCGTCCCTGGGGGTGGAACGCCAGGCTCTCCACTGTGCAGCCATCAAGCGCGTCGGGGATGAGCAACATCGGTTCGCCGCTTGCCACATCCCAGATCCAGATGGCCGTTCCGGTAGCCCCCGCCGAGGCCAGCCGTGCCGAATCCGGCGCAAAACTCAGAGCGGTCACCGGCTCGGTGAGGACTTCAGCCTCCAGAATGTTATGCAGCTGGCCGTCTTCCACCGCCCAGAGGCGCACCCGGGCGTCGCTTCCCCCGCCGGCAATCCAGCAGCCATCCGGACTATACGTAACACTGTGGAGGTGAGCCTCGGTCTGGACCTGGAAGAGGGCGTCGGCGGACGTGGGATCCCACACCTCCAGACCGGGACCATGACTGCTGGCCACTTGCGTCGCTTCGGGATGGACGGCCAGCGCGGTCCAATTGCGCCGCCAGCCGCTGAGATCGACTCCAGGAGCGAAGTCCGAGCGTCCCAGCGACGCCTTGCCCTGACGCACATCCCACAGATGGATCACCCGGTCCCCGCCGCCGGAGACCAGAGCTTGCCCATCGGCACGGAAGGCCAAACAGGCGATCGTGTCGCGGTGGCCCTCGAGAAAGTGCCGGACCCGATTGCTGCCGAACTCCCAGACATGAAGGAGGGCGTCGGAATCGGCACTGACGAGGAGCTCTCCATCGGGACTGAACGCCAGAGCCGTTACCTGGCTGGCATGACTGTTGAGTAGGATGATCGGTTCGAAGCGGTGTGGATCCCAGACGCGCGCGGTCGTGTCCCAGCCGGCGGAGACCAGGCGCTGTCCCTGTGGGTGCCAGGCCAGGGCTTGAATGCGGTCCGTGTGCCCCTTGAGCGTGCCCTGAAGCCGACCCCGGGCGACGTCGTAGATGGATACCGACCGGTCCTCGCTGGCGATGGCCAGCCGGCTGCCATCGGGACTGAAGGCGAGCGCGCTGATCGCCTCGTGGTTGCCCCAAAACTCGCGGACCAGGCCTTGTTCGTCCGTGTCCCAGAGGCAGACCAGGCCGTCGTCATGACCGGTTGCGAGTAAGAAGGTATCCTTTAGGAAACTGAGGGCGGTGACCCACGAGGGTTGTTCCAGCGCCAAGAGTTGTTGTCCCGAGGCCACGTCCCACAGCACGAGGTCATCGCTCGCCGAGGCCAGCACCTGAGCGGTGCTATTGAACGCCCACAACGTCTCCAGCTCGCTCAGGAAGCGCCAGTCTCGTTGCTGGCCCGTGGCCGCGTCCCAGCAGCGCAGAATCCCCTGTTCCTCGACCGACCAGACGGACCCGTCGGCAGCGAAGGCCAGCGCCAAGATCTCCGCATCGGCATGGAAGCGCAGGTCGCCAAAGACGCGTATCACGCCGCCAGCGAGACGGTGCGGGGCCAGGGTCGAAGGAGGGGGCGTGGCAGTCATGAAGTTATCTCGCCGAGTCTGGAACCAATTCCGGGGCAACTTGCCGTCCTGGCTGTGCTATCCCCAAAATCTTACACCAGTTTTCCCTATTATGCGGCGCGAAGAGGGAGGAACTTGAGGAAATGATGAGGCACAGCAATAATGCCGTCCGTTCAGTGACCCTTTGGCGCGGCCAAGCATTACAGAGGTTATAGCGGCCGTACGGACCCCTGGAGGAGAGATCATGCCCTTCCCCCCGAAAGCGCCCAATCTTGCCCAATCGCCTGACACAGATGAATTTGCCTATATTGACTGGCTGCGTCGTCGCACCCCCGCCGATCCGCGCGTTCTGATCGGCCCCGGGGATGATACGGCGGCTCTGCGTTTGACTCCGCATGCACCCTGTCTGATCACGACGGATATGTTGCTCGAAGGGAGCTGCTTTCGCCTGGCGGAGGCAGGGCCCCGGCAAGTCGGCCGCAAGGCGATGGCCGTCAACTTGAGCGACATGGCCGCCATGGCAGGTCGGCCCGTGGCGGCGGTAGTCAGCGTGGGTCTGCCGCGCACTGGTGGTCGTGCCCTGGCCGAGGAGCTGTACTTGGGGCTGCGCGAAATGGCCGATGCCTTTGCGACGGCTGTGGTCGGCGGCGATACCAATACGTGGGATGGTCCCCTGGTCCTTTCGGTAACGCTTCTGGGCGAGGCCACACCGCGCGGGCCGGTGACGCGCGCCGGCGCCGTGCCGGGGGATTGGCTCCTGGTGACCGGGCCGCTGGGAGGCAGCATTCTGGGCAAACACCTGACCTTCACGCCGCGCGTCCACGAGGCCTTGCAGCTCCACGCCCAGTCCGACCTGCACGCCATGATCGACCTCAGCGATGGGCTGGCGGTGGATCTGCATCATATCTGCGAGGAAAGTCACTGCGGAGCGGTGTTGCACGCCGGCGCGATCCCGATCAGCGCTGCCGCCCAGGGTATGCAAGATGGACGGTCCCCGCTGGAGCATGCGCTGAGCGATGGCGAAGATTTCGAGCTCGTTTGCGCCGTTCCCGCGGCTCAGGCACAGCTGCTGTTGGCGACGCAGCCAATCCCTGGAATCACGCTGGTCCACATTGGCGAATGCGTCGAGCAGGGATTCTGGCTCCAAGAGAATGGGCAACGACGCCTCCTGGAGCCACGCGGTTATGTGCACGCCATGACCTGAGGCGTTCCGGAATTGTTTAGCCGCGCGCTTCGGGCGTGCGCGGACTCCGCGCTCGCCCGAAGCTCGCGGCTAAACGATCGGCCCGGTCGCTCGCCGGCGCAACCAGATGCTTCGCACCAGGGCAATGGCCAGGGCCACCAGCACGGCGCCCCCTAAACCGCAACCCAGGAGCAGCCACCAGGGCGCCATCATCACGCCGATGAACAGCCAGCGCAGCAGCCGTTCGCCGATCGTGGCCAGGCGTCCTTCCCAGGAAACCGGTTGCCCTAGCGCTTCCGCCACCGCGGCCTCGATCTGTCCGCCGCGCAGATCCCGCGCGATCAGCTGGCCTTCCCGGTCGACCAAGAGCAGGCACGGAATGGCCTCGATACCATAGCGCCGGCTCAGCGGATTATCCCAGCCGCGGGTGTTGGCCTCGTCGAAGAAGATTTGCGGCCAGGGACTGGGGTGAGTTTTCAGGAATTGAACCAGGGCCGAGCGCTCGAAGTCGAGGCTGACGCTGACGATCTCGAGTCCGTCGGGGTGGTACTTGTCATAGGCCGCGTGTACACGGGGGAGCTCCGCAAGGCACGGTCCGCACCAGGTGGCCCAAAAATCAACCAGGACAACTTTGCCCCGGTAGTCTGCCAGGTCGAAGCGCCCACCCTCCAGCATCGGGCCGGCGATCTCGATCGTTTGGCCGATACCGGGCAACCCCGAGGCACTCGCTCCGGCAGCGCTTGGCTGCGGGGTCGCATAGCCCGCCAAGACCAGGCCCAGCAGGACGCCGAACATACCCCACTCCCACCGAGCGGGACGCAGGGACAGCAGCCGATCGGTC
>JBGQLF010000746.1:0-5846 GCA_041499985.1 Gemmataceae bacterium | reverse complement strand
GTCGGGTGTGAAGGCCACCCCGATGATCGCATTGACAGGTCCGGTGAACGTGTGGAGTTCCAGACCGGTCGTCGCATCCCAGAGACGCACCGTCTGATCGTTGCCGCCGGAGAGAATGCGACGGCCGTCCGGTGAAAAAGCGATGGCATACACCTCCTTGCGATGCCCCACGAAGCGGCTGTGCTCGCGTCCGTTGTCGGCATTCCACAGGCGGATGGTGTGGTCGTAGCTGCCGGAAAGGACCTGACGGCCATCCGGCGAAAACGCCACGCTGCTGACCCAGCCGTCATGGCCGGCGAAGCGGCGCAGCTCCCGGTGGGTTGCCACGTCCCACAGCCGCAGCGTTTGGTCCCAGCTTCCCGAGAGAACACAGCGGCCATCGGGAGAGAACGCCACGCTACTCACCCGATCGGTATGTCCGTCGAAGTGGTGGAGTTCCCGACCACTGGCGATATCCCAGAGCCGAAGTGTGCGGTCTTTGCTTCCGGTCAGGGCGTGCCGGCCATCGGGCGCGAAAGCGACGGCGAGCACCTCGTCGGTGTGTCCTTCCAGGCAACGGAGTTCCTTGCCGCTGGCGACGTCCCAGACACGGGCGGTTTTGTCCTCGCTGCCGGAGAGGGCACGGTGGCCGTCGCGCGCCAAGGCAAGGCAGAGCACATACCCGGTGTGACCCGTGAATGGCCGGAGCGTGCTGGCCGGTGAGACGGTGGCACCGATCGGATCCGCGCCCAGGCGAAGTTCGCGCACCAGGTCCCCAAACGCCGCGACAAACACCTGCCGGTGCACCGTGCCGCCGGGAACCAGCAAGGGGCCGAGGAGCCGATGCAGCGCGGGCGAACGCCGCAGGCGCGCGGCAAACTCAGCGGCTGGCAAGCCGGCCTCGGCGGCGGCAACGGTCAGGTCCAGGGTCGCTTCGTAGCGCAAGGTCATCTGCGTGATCGGCTCGGGATCGCCCGCTGGCACGCCGATGGTCGCCAGCGCTCTCTGGAAACGCGCCGCATCTGCCTCCATGAGCGCGCGCATCCTGGCCTCGGGCACATAGAGGGCCTTCACAGCTTCGACATCGGCGGGCAAGAACGCGGTCGGGTTCCTTTCCACATGAGCACGGACCTGATCGGCCTTGGGCAGGATGCCGTGGACATGGCATGACATGCACGACAGCCCGGTTTCGACGAGGCGATCCGGACGCTTGGGATCGCTAACAATCTCCACTGGGGCCCGCTCCACGCGCCGCCCGGTGCCGTTCACTAGAAAATAACCCAGCAGGCCATTGGGCAGGTGAAAAATGATTTCGCCTCCCGCATGCACAAAAGAACTCGGGGCGACGGCCGGTCCCAGGGGATGCTCGAAAAGGTTTTGCCGATCCAGGTTGTCGGAAAAATCGTAGCTGTGCCAGTAGGCTCCATAAGGCGCATCGTGCCGCTCGATGAGCCGATTATTCTTGGAGACGCCGGAGTCGTTGAAACCGGCGCGGACGGCGGTCTCCTCAGCGAGGTTGGTCAACACCTCGACGCGCAGCAGGCGCTCCAGCTCGCGCTCGTTGGTGGGCAATTGCAGCAAGTCGTGGTACAACGGTGGCCGTGACGCCGTGGCGAGGAACCAATCGGCTCGGAGCACCGGCAGCTCGCAACCGGTCTCGGCGCTGCTGCTCTTGGCCTCCGGGCTCGCCGTGGGAATGCGGTAGGGATAGAGGACCAGGAGGCGCTCCCACAAGCTGGCCTTCCATTGATAAGCGCGCAGATCGATGCGGAGCACGAGCCCGTTGGGGTCGATGGCATACGGCTGGGCGAGGCGCGGGTGCCAGGAGAGGCTGTTGAGCAGTTTGGTGAGGGCGTGGCGACAGGTTTGCAGGTCGCTCTCCGCAAGGCCGGCGTTGGCCAGCGGGGCCAGGGTGAAATAGCGGGCGAAACGTCGCTGGCGTGGGTTGATGGTCTGGAGATCAGCCAGGATCAGGCGATACGTCTGCATTTCGGACAGCAGCGTTGGCGCTGCCGCCGGAATGGCCGGGGCGCCGGCTTCAATCCAGAGTTTGAGCACAGCCAGATCGTCCGAGCTAGGGCGGGGCTGCTGATCTTTGGGTGGCATCTCGCCATGCAGGATACGTTGAACGATCTCGGACTCGGCTGGTTTCCAAGGGACGACCTTGTGGCGGGCGACAAGCTTGTCGCGATCCAGGATATAGTTCAGCCCGCCCTTGGCCGGCACTTCCGGACTGTGACAGCGCGCACAGTTGGCCATCAGGATGGCCTGCGCCTTGGCGGCCAGCCCAGCGTCGGCAGTGCGGGTGGGGCCCTCGGCGAGCACAGCGACCAGCCCCCAGGTGTACACGAGTAGACTTGCAACCGCGGACTTCATGGCGATCTCCGAGATGGGGTCCGGCAGAGAGGTTTTGTCTAGGTGCCTCAATCCATCCTCAACGAAGGTGGTTGCCTGAGCAAGTGGACAGGTCCCGAACTCGATCTTGTCTCTACCGTAGCACGTTTCAGGTTGGGAAATAGCGACGAGCGGCGGGGTTTATCCCCGCCGGGACAAACCCGGCGGCTCGTCGACCTTCTCCGTCTCCCTGTGCATTCTACTCCAGCTTCGCGAGCTTCCTCTGTTTATTGGAGATGCCAGACCACTACAAGTTCCATAAACGTGCAGCTGGCCGTGGATGCCAAGAAAAACTTGAAAAAGTTTTGCTGATGCAATTGACACGAGCAGAAAATTTGGAACAATCATATCTAGATCGAATGGGTAGCTGGCTGATACAGTTACCCAGGTCTTGTCGCATAGGAAAGCGCCAAACCTGTTCGGTATGGAATAAGGAAATGTCTAGTTCGGTTCGGGAAAGTTTACTCTGCCTAAGGAGACGTTCGACCACTGGTTAATTCCTTGACGGATTACCGACTCAGGCGTTCGACAATTCCCCCCCTATCGCGCTTCATTGTCTTCCCTGCCTGATCCGGGATCTGATGCTCGTGCTGTCGCCCGTCTGTCGCCCCTAGCAGGCTGTTCGCTCCAGTCCTCTGCTACGTCCAGTACGTCCAGATCCAAACACGCACTTGTTTTTCGAGGCTCGACCTTTGTGAGGCTTCGCCGCCAGGCTTGCGGTTTGGAGCTTCATAAAGTTTAGAGATCCTTAATAATCTAGATCCAGGCGGCCTCGCCGTCGCAGGATCGGTGCCGATTCTACGGAATCGATGTCCGAGAGTGCGCTCGTGGCGGGTGCGGCTGGGCCCTGGGAACAGAGCCAAAGCTCTTGCCCGTGCTTGCCTTGGATTCTTGAGAAGCCGTGAGCCGGCGCGTAGCGGGCCAGGCAATCAGAGCAAGGCCGAACAGGAACGTCTTGCAAGATCCGTGGTGGGTTTCAATTCAACTGTCCGATCTACTAGCGGAGGCATCGCCATGTTGCAGGGGAAAGCTCGAAACAAACGAGTCAGTCGAACCACATCGTTGTGGCCAAGCTTGAAGTTGGAGACTCTGGAAGACCGCATGTGTCCGGCGGGCGGCAGTGGGGACGTGTTAGCCGGCTTCCTGGCCGCCCCCGGCGGCTTTGGAACCAATGGGATACTCGAGATCCAGACGGATCCGAATGGCCCCAGCGGGCTGGGCGGGGTCAGCCAAATTACCTTGGCCCTGAATGGGTCCATGCTCCGGGTTGCAGGGGTGCACACAATCACTTCGGCTGGACTTTTCGCGACGACCGTCAACAGTACGAGTTTCGCGGATTTCCCGCTGAGTTCCATCACCAGCATCAAGGTGGACTTTGGGACGGGCCTGGCCTCCGTGAACGCCTCGAACTTCAGCATCCCGGGCAATTTCACCGTGAACTACGGTTTTTCTGGTGACACCATCGCTCTGACTAACTTCAATTCCAATACGGTAAACATCTTCTTTTCAACCGCCTTGGGCACAGGTACAGGCACCGGCGGCACGGGTTCGGGCGGCACGGGCACGGGTTCGGGCGGCACGGGCACGGGCACCGGTTCGGGCGGCACGGGCACCGGCTCGGGCGGCACGGGCACCGGCACTGGCTCGGGCGGCACGGGCACCGGCTCGGGCGGCACGGGCACCGGCACTGGCTCGGGCGGCACGGGCACCGGTTCAGGCACCGGCAACACGGGCGGAGGAGCCACTGGTTCTGGTAACAATACGGGCCTGTTGATTGACCCCATCATCTTGACCGGAGTTCATACCGGTGCCATCGTCGTTGTCACGGGTCCGGCCAGCGACTCGGTCACGCTGAGCAATTGCCTGTCCGGTACGACGAGCATCAGCACCCCGGGGCTCGGCAATGACAGCATTAGCATCTCCGGGTCAACGCTCGGGAACCTGATGGCCACCGCCGGCGATGGCAATAACATCATCAGTCTAAATGGCAGCCTGATGGCCAGAGCGGTCATCACGAGTGGCCGAGGCGCGAACACGCTCACCGTGAGCAATGACACCTTCTCCAGCAACGCGGCGGCCCCGACCCTCAACGTATCCGTGGGCCTCGGCGGCCAGAATACGCACACGGTCATTCTGTCCAATCTGCTCTTCCGAACGAATGCAGCGAATGTCCTGAATAACGGCTCGCTGACGGTCGCGGTGGGTAATGCCAACGTGGCCAATCCGACCGCGACCCCCGCCATCCCAGCCTCGGCTGTCGTGCTGGCCACGATCTCGGGCGTAAATGCGGCGACCGCCACCGTGGGCAGCAATTGGGGCCTGGTCAAGATCGACACGTTGACGGCGCGCTCCCTGACCGAAACCGTCGGCAACGGCACCACCGACCTCAAGCTCAATGCTCTCACGGTGGAAGGCCCGGTAGGCGTGACGGTTGGGGACAACACCCAGAATGTCCTCCTGAGCAATATCTCCACCTTTGTTACGCCCCTGGATCTCGCACTGGGACGGTCCTCGGATCTGAGCCTGAGGACCGGCAACGGTACCCAGACCATCACACTGAGCAATTTCAATGTGGGGCGCAATCTCAGCATCGTGAACGGCAACGGCAACACCATGTTCATGATCTCGAATGGCACTGTCGGGCAAGATATGACGCTGCTTACCGGCAATGGCAGTATCACGGCTTTCCTGGATACGATCACGATCCTGAACGAACTGTTCGCCCAGGCCGGCATCGGCACCAATGCGTTCGCCGTGGACAACACGACCTGTGCTTTTGGTGAGATTGACGGCGGGTTGGGTGGGGGCAACACCTATTGGAACCTGGGCGGCAACGCCGGCTTCTTCACGGTCGACTTCACCGGCTTCCTGGTGGGTCCGTGAGCAGCACTCGGGCGGTCGACCTGCCCGGATGAAGTACCCCCTCCATGCCCGGCACGGGCCGGCTGCATCTGCTCCTCCGAACGGGCCATGCCCACGCCTCGCTGGCGTGGGCATGGCTGCGTGAGCGCTTGCTGGAGAGCGGACCGCAGCCGCTCTCATTTTCTCGAGCAACTGCTCGCCATCCCTTTCGCGGTTTCGTCCTTTGGTGTTTTCCTGCTCTCTTGGTTTTTCTGTCTGCCAGGAGAGCACGGTACGGCCCGCAACCTCTCTGGCCAGCTCTCCATGTTGGCCGTGTTCGACAAAGTAGCCTCTTCCTCTGGACAAGCGGGGCGGCTATACTTGCCCCGTTTCCAGTTTCTTTCTTGGAGGATGCTGCCATGACCTGCACCACGCGCCGCCAGTTTCTGCACGCCGCTCTTACCGCCGGCACCGGGTTGGCTCTTGCGCCCCACGCCACTCCTGCCATCGAGCCGATCCAGCGGACCGGCAAGGCGCATATACGTCTCAGCCTCGCCGGCTATAGCTATCGCAAGTATCTGGATTTGAAGAAGCCGACCATGACCCTCGACGACTTCATCGAGGTCGCCGCC
>JBGQLF010000745.1:0-5857 GCA_041499985.1 Gemmataceae bacterium | reverse complement strand
TGCCGTGGATCAAATGGCCGCCGTTGAAGAACTCGATGGTGGTCCGGTCGGCGAGCCCCAACTTGTCGTACACCCGCCGCACCTTGGCATATTCGTAGGCCACATACTCGTCGATGCCGACGCCATCGTCGTGGCCGCGTTCGACCATGAAGGGGCGCGGAGCCATCAGCGTGGCCATTTCGGCGTAGTTGAGCGTATTGCCCAGGTTGAACTCGAGCATATCGTATTCGCCCGTGAACATGTAACTGAAGCCGTGATCCTGCGACACGTTCTTGACGACCCATTCGTTGAAGTCGGCCGAGCAGATCGACAGGACGTAACGATCCAGGATCGGCGGCACGCGCACCGCGGTCTTGCCGCCGTAGGAAAGGCCGTAAAAACCGATCCGCGCTGGGTCGACGTTGGGCAGCTCGGACAGCCAATCGAGGGTGCGTTCGTGCTGGCGGATGATGAACGAGAACAACGCCAGCTTCAGCGGGTGAGCTTTGCGCTGGAGGATGCGGAATTTCTCCTGGCCGATGTACGGATTCTGCGGCGCGTACACGATGAAGCCGCGATCGGCGAGCTGAGCGGCGAAGGCATTGTACGGAGGCTTGTTCAACTTCGGATTGACGCAATCCTGGGGCCGACCCTCGAGCCCGTGCTGGCAGACCACGACCGGACGGCGTTCTCCTGGCTTGAGGTCTTTGGGCAGGAGCAAAATGCCATAGGCGAACACATCGGGGTACAGGTCGAGCGTTACTTCATAACCCTTCCACTTCGGCTCGTCATACGCCAGCCGGGTGCGCGGGTTGGCCGGCTCGGTCGGCGGCGGGAGCTTGCCGATGACTTCTTCCCAGAGGTAATCGCGGTAGAAGCGCGTGGAGGCTTGCCATTTCTCGGGTGAGGACAGGTCGGCCTTGGCCCAGAATTCCTTTCGGCGCGCCTCGCCTTCGCGCATCAGCCGTTGGGAATAGGCGCAGAGCTGATCGAACTGCCGTTTCAAGCGCGGCGCCGGATCGAACGGCTTGCGGGCATCGATCGGTACGCTGCCTTCCGCCTTCAAGGAGGTCGCTCCCGCCAGCGCCGTGAGCAGGACGGTCAACGTCGCCTTCGCTCCGGGTAGGTCACCGGTATCGGTCAAGACGTGCAGGCCCTGGCGCTCCGGCACCTGGAGCTTGCGATAACAAGCCGTGGCACGTTCGGCTTCTGCACGGACTTTTTCGATGGGAATGGATGTGAGCCGGCCAGACGCAGCCAAGCTTCGGCCCGCGCGGGGCAGCGGCGGCCCAGCCACGTCCGGCCCCTTGCTGCACTCGATCGCCAAGGTCCGAGGAGCGACCAGCATCGCCAGCTCGGCGTCCCCAAACTCGGTCAGCAGGGACCAAACATCGCGATAGATCGGTTCCTGCCATACCGCCTCGCGCGGGCCGAAATGCCCACTCACCACCACGGCCTGGATGCGCGGATCGAGAGCGGCGCTATGGAGGGCCAGCAAGCCGCCCTCGCCATAGCCGATCACGCCGATCGGAGGGTGTTCTTTGCTGCGCGTCAACCAGTCGACGGCAGCCAGCACTTTCTGCACTTCGTAGCCAATCATGTGCCGGCCCATCTCGAACGCCATGCGGTGAACGAACTCGCGATGCGGGAAGTTGGTAGACCGGTTGATCTTGGGGTTGTTCGACCAGGTGTCTTTGCGGTCGATCAGCGTCGGCACCAGCACCCGGCAACCATTCTCCGCCAACCGGCGCGCAAACTGGGCCTCCGGTGGCACGCCCGGCCGCAGTCCTACCAACATCTCCGGATCCCAGTCGGCATCGGGCAGCGCCACCACGCTTGCGATCGGCGGCTTGTCTTCGGGTTGCAGGAGCAAGCCTTCAGCATCGATGCCTTCCAGCACCGGCCAGCGCACGGCATAGACGCGATAGCCGGTCCCCTCGGCAACCAGGATGGAACTGCTCGTGGTTGCCACATATTCCAGGTCGGTCACGGGCAGGCGTGCATCGACCACGCCCAGGATGCGGCGGAGGAGCTCGCGTTTCGGCTCCACGGAGCGCGTGTAGGCCGCGGCTGAAGAATAATCGACCTTCCACTGGGCCTGGCGGCGCTGCACGGAAGCCGCCAGTTCCCGCATCAGGTAGTTATCAATCCCTGCCACCATCTGAGCGGCGAGATCTCCCTCGGCGGTGAGGGGTTTGCTGCCGGGCAGCGGTTGCGCCGCCAGTGGCGCCACGACCAAGCCTGTCAACAACAACGAGAGCAGACGTGCGCGGTCCATCGATGGACCTCCTCAGGGTGGAGGGTTGGTGGTAAGCCATACTGCCAGATCGCTACTTGAGCTTCAAGTCGTCGTCGGTGACGTCCACGGCGACGCCTTCCTTGGGGATAGGCAGCTTCAGTGACCAGAGTATCCCTTGGGTAATGAGCCGGCGGTAGGCTGCCAGGCGCCAATTACTGTGAAAATGCAGCCCACTGAAACCGAACGAGCGCCCGCCATCGGGCCGCTCCCAGGACCAGGCCACAGTCTCCGCCTGGCCCTCGATCGGCACGCGCAGCACGGGTTGGATGCTGGTTTCGCGGCGGGCAAATTTGAGCTGGTAATAGAACTCGTCGTGTACGCGGAAAGGAGCAATTCCAAACGTGATCGGATGCTGCGGATCGGGGATCTGGGCCTCGACCTCGACAACCTTGTAGCGGCGGTCCGGCCCGCCGTGACAGCCGCCCAGCAGTTTCAGGCAGTCGTCGATGTTCTGGGCCTCGCGCGTGCCAATGGCCCAGTGCAAGCCGACAAGGCCACCGCGCCGGGCCGCGAGCTTGCTCAGGGCGTCGAGGCGGCGCGGGTCGTGGCGCATCCATTTGGCCCCCTCCGACAGGAACAGCACCACGCCATCGGCGCGCTGGAGCAGATCCGGTCCTTCGGGCCAGGGGTCATCCGCCCGAACGATCGTCACCTCCACCGGGGCCGCTTTGGTGAGACACCTGGAGAGCACCTTCATCCCCGCCATATATTCGTGGGACTCCGGTGGATGCCCATCGGGAATCTGTCCCAGGAGCAGAATCCTCTTGGGAGCGTCCGCCAGGCTTAAGGGTGCAGACCCGAATAGTAGGAGAACGGCAAGGGTGAGTTTGTGCCAGCCCATCATCGGACCCCCCGGCATGGTCATGTCATGGCGAGACGAATTGTTCCCAGGCTAAACGGCCAGAGCCTGTTTGGCAAGACTCTAAATTAGCGTGCGGGAATGCGCAGCATTGGGAGGCGGCGGGTCTTCACCCTTTCCGGGTGAGGAGAGTGAATCTCCATTCCTGCCGATTCACGCACGGTCGCTTAGTTCAAGTTTCGCGGATCTTAAGAGATATGCGTAGCACACATTGTACCGATCTGGCGCACAGTCCGTTCGCTTCCTTGTCCTCGAAAGCGGCCGCCCAAACGTCGTTTCCCGCTGCGCCGCCGCAGCGTGCTGAGCATGTCGGCGAACGAGGGTGAAGTGGCGGATCTTTTTCAAACGTGCCAGCGAACAAAGCAATTATGCTTTCTCCCGACCATGTAAGTAGTAGTCATGCCGCCGGGCCAAATCAGCAGGCAGATCCACTCCCTTGCCCGCCCACTGAAGCAGCTCATCAGCCAAGCTAGGCTCGACCGGCTCGATGCGCACCTTCAGGCCTTCTGGCAGAGTCATTCCATTTTCAAGGACGACCACGCCATTCTCCACATGCCCGACATAAGACATTTCTCTCTCCTCGTTCACCTCGCTGTATTCACTTGCAACTTCTTGACCCGCTGTCGGCATTCCAAGTCAGCACTTTCTACTTCTTCTTCGCCGGCACCAGCTTCTCCACCTCCGCCAAGATCGTCTCGACGTCTTTCTCGCTCAGCCCTCCCTTGCGGAACGCGTAGTTGGCCACCACCTTGTGCTGGACATACAGCACCACGGTCACATCTGCCTCCGGATTAATCTGGTATCCGCTCGGTCCCGCCGCGCCATCCACGGCCAGAGTGACCTGCTGGAGCTTGATCCCATTGGCCAGGTTCTCGAGGCGCTGGACCAGGCTGCCGCGGCGATCCTCTTTGGCGAAGTCCTCGTTGAGGAACACGACGAAGCCGCCGAGTTGGCCCTTTTGGTGCCGGCTCACCGCGTCGTCGAGTCGCTTGAGCAACTGCGTGAGCGGCTGGTTGGCATCGCCGGGCTCGCGGGCAAAGATCGCCACAACCGGATTGAGGCCATGCTCGCAGACGAGACAATGATACTTGCTGGCCCAAGTTCGGGTGAGGTTGAGCGGATGAAATGGCCCTGGTAGCAGCGTGCCCGGTTGAGGACCAGACTTGAGATCGTCGGCAGCGGCCAGCGGAATCACGGCCAGCGTCAGAACCACGATCCCGGCGAACAGGCACAGCGCCAAGCGGTACATGGATTCTCCTCGTTTCCGAAGGGACAACAGGCAGCCCCCCTACCCTCTCCCCCATCGGATGGGGGAGAGGGGGGGCTGCGAGCGGGTTAGCGGCTCGTCTTCGCCTTCGTCCCGGCCTTGGACATTTCGCCCTGGCCGCAGCAGACGGGCGTGTTGTTCATCAGCACACAGCAGGTGCAGCCGGCGTTCATCATCGAGGTCAGGCAATCACAGCAGGCCTGAATCATCTCGCCGCAATGGCTGTCGCCGCTGGTGCACGTGATGCAAACGCCTTCTTCGGTCATCTCGCACTTGCACAGGCCCATGGTCAAGTTGCAGCAGCAGACCATCATGCCGTTGAGCATGCAGCAGCAGCTGCACATACCCCCGGCGAGCATCGTGCACAGGTTCTGCACCATGCTACAGGCCATCTTGTCGTCGCACGAGCACACCATCTTGAAGCCGCCGGTACACTTCTCCAGCTTCAAGGTGCAGCGCGGCACCATCATCCAATTAGTGCCCATCGGCACACTGGCCGGGACACCTGGAGTCGAAGTGCCCATCCCCGGCATGCCTATGCTGGGCATCCCCATCCCCGTCCGATCCATCATCATCGCATTCGACATGGAACCGAATCTCCTTTCTCGGGCCGGCATCGAATACCGGTCTAGACACACAGAAGGGGAACCGGAAGCCCGTCCTTCGGGCCTTCCCCGGTCGAGAGGCATTGTAGCCGTCAAAATGTGCAATGTGCAATGATTTTTACTCCCACATAGCCAGGGCAGCGGTGCCCGGCGGGGGCATTTCCTCAGACTTGCCAAACGTCGTGCACGATATTTGTTGATGAGTTCCGCCGGCAGCCGGATGAAGGAACCAGGCCGCCGGAGACCGATGTGCCGGTAGGATTTTTGCTCTGTGGACGCTTCAGAAACTGTTTCAAAAAGGTGTCTGGAACTGTGATTTTAGACTTCCAGACACCTTTTTGAAACAGTTTCCTAGACGCAGCGAGCGCTGGCCCGACGCCAAAGGAATGCCTTATGTATCGCCACCGCTTCTTGAGAGAGGTAAACGTGATTCCCCTGCCGAGGCCGACTGTCCCTAAGATCTCGCCCGCGGCCTTCGTGTGGTGTCCGGTCGTGCTGTGTCAGGGCGTGACGCTGGAGCAGTGGTGTTGTCAGCAGTGGATCTACCGGCAGGCGTTCGAACAGGCCCAAGCGGTGGCGCGGCCGTCGTTGCCGGAACGGGATCTGTTGGGGGTGTGGAATTAGCCGGTGGCCGGGCCGTAAAGCGTTGTGTTCCGCAACCCGTCCGGGGGCCCCGGAACGCATTTCGCCGGCAACACAACGAAACGCAATCCAACTCGCCCTTCCTTTCGAGACTTCTCGCTCGACGCGACTGGGTAACCGGGGCTTTTGCAAGTGATCTTCCCTAAAAAACAAGCCTGTGCCTTCCTAGGGGTTATGCAGACAACCCAGGAGGGACACAGGCATGG
>JBGQLF010000744.1:0-5875 GCA_041499985.1 Gemmataceae bacterium | reverse complement strand
TCCCGGCGGGCCGGTCGGCGGGGACAAGCCCCGCCGCTCATCCATCACGCGAAGACGGACCACCTACTGGTGAGCGGTCCCTTTGGTGACAAGCGCACGGCATTTAGTGTAGGGACGGCCGGCAAATACTCCATACCTTGTAGATAGGCCCGTCGCATCGTACGATGAGGACCATCCCTTTAGTTGCAACCAACGAGGATTCCGCAATGCGAAAGATGCTGGTTGCCCTCACGTTGAGCGCCAGCTTGTTCCTGGCGGGCCTCCTCCCAGCGACGGCCGAGGCGGGCGGCGGTGGCCGGAGCTACTCCTCGGGTTCCCGCAGTGGCAGTTCGTTGAGCGGCCGGAGCTACTCTTCTGGATCGCGTCCAAGCCCCAGCAAGCCGGCAGTCCCAACGGCGAGTTCCCCCCGCGGCAAGAGCTACTCCTCGGGACCAGCCACGACTCCGAGCAAGCCGGCGGCCCCAGTCACTACTCCCAGCAGTAGCCGATTCTCGTCTGGCTCCGCTCCGAGTACCGGCACTCCTTCGCGCAATGGCTCTGCGTCCGCGGGTCCGAGCCGTCCGAGCCAGAAGCCGGGCGGTAACACGTACGACGCCAACGCCAGCACGGCCCAGCGCAAGGCTGCTAGCAAGGAAGCACTCAGTGGCCACTCGGTCGCGACGCCGCGCGCGAGCCAGCCGCATCCGCCCACCGCCAACGGCACTCATTCTTCCGGTTCTGTCAGCGGCAGAACCTATGCCTCCAGCGGTTCTGGCGCGGCAACTACAACGGACAAGAAGCCAACAGCGGGCTCCTACGACACCAGCGCCGCCGCGGTCGAGCGTCGACAGGAGAGCAAGGCAGTGTTCACGAAAGGGCAACAGCCGCGCTCGACCTGGACGGACAGCCGGAACCAGACGCACCCCATCGATCCCAGGGATCGGCAGATCGAATCGTTACGCCGCCAGCTCGATTACGAACGCTGGGTCAGCCGGGAGACGCGGCAACGAACGTTTTATGGGGATTACTACTGGCGACCGGCTCTCGCTCCAGTGGTTGTCTACCACGATCCGTACAGTAGCTTTTTCTGGGCCTGGCTGCTGGCCCAGAGCCTGGACCAGCGGGCCAACTGGGCGTATCACCATCGCAGCTACATGGACGAGGGGCGCTACCGTGATCTCCTGGCCCACGATGCACAGCTCGAGGGTCGCATCCGGCAGCTCGAGACGCAGCAGGTTCCGCGGGATGCCAGCTATGTGCCCCAAGGCATGGACGCTCCGGACCTGATGTATCGCGATGAGTATGTGACGGCGGCTTACAATCCCCAGCCGCGGCCGAGCCATGTCTTGGGGGTGCTCCTAAAGGTGTGCTTTGTGATCAGCATCATGACCTTGGTGATTTGGCTGGTGTTTTTCAAGCGGTGGGGCGGCACGGAACGTTAACCTGCGGGGCAATGGGGCCCGGAGGAACTGCTGGCTCAGGCTTTAGCAAGAAAGGACAGGAGACCATGGATGAGCTGGATCCGCACTTTTGGGACAAACTATTGCGCGGCTTTTGCGGCACGCTGGTCTTCGGGGTGACCGGGATCATCATGGCCGTGTTGGGTTTCAAGGTCTTTGATTGGATCACCCCCAGGATCGATGTCCAGCGGGAGTTGGCGGAAAAGAATAACCTGGCGGTGGCCATCGTTTGTGCGGCCATTATCCTGGGAGTGAGCTTTATTGCTGCTACGGTGGTCCATTAGGGAACCGTCTCGCTGCGCGAAAGGTGCTGAGCTATGGCCAAGGGAAAGACCTTGTGGGAAATGCTGACGGAGAAGTTCCAGGGCCCCGTGGAGTTGCAGTACTACAACCCGCTCAAGGCCCGCATCGGCAACGCCGTGCTGATCAACGAGGTCGAATGGCGGGATTACAACTTCTTCCTGCGGGAAATCCGGGAATACAAACGGACTATTGACACCAAGCAGTTCCTGTTTGCCGATTACGTCCTTTTGGCGCGTCCCCTGGGCGGGGAAGATGTGTCCGTTCGCCTGCGGCTGAATCCCGTGGATAATCCCGACCGTGCCGGCGGCCTCACGCACCATGTTCTGATGCTGCGCCTCGACGAGGAGATGGCCTACACCGAGGACTTTTACAAGGTGGTCACCGACACGACGAAACGCTTTCAGATCCTGGACAACGGCCAGGTGGTGGAAGAGTTCTGGCGCATCAATGATGTGACTGAGTCCTACAAGGCCGATGTCTCCGTTATTCGGGATGTCAATAGTGACGGCAAAGTGGAAAAGAGCGAAGTCGAGACGGTCAAACTCGAATACTGGGACTACTGGCGCGACACCAAGGATGAATTTGGACAGCCGCTACGACAGTTTCTCTTTGTGGAGATGGACGGCGCCAACGGCTGGTTCCAGCTCTGGCGCGGACAGGAAATGGATCCGCAACACATCCTGGTCATGTGAGCCGGACGTGCTTCTCTCCTGCTGCTGATTTTGTTTCTGGACATTGCCGCCGGCGCCGTTACCATGAAGCCACTCCGTGCATGGAACAGGCGACAAGAATCCTTTTTTGGAGCGGTGATGCCGATGAAGCACAAGCTGTTCCCACTTCTGGTGTGTGGAGCCTTTTGGCTCCTCTTCCCGGCGACGGTCCCGGCGCAGCCGCTGCCCGTCACGACGGTCGAGTTCACCAGCGAAGCCGTCGGCCGCAAGATGAAGTACAACATCGTCCTGCCCGCCAAGTATGAAGAGACGACCGACCGCTACCCCGTACTCTACCTGCTGCACGGCCTGACGAGCAACTACACCGCCTGGGCGCGCATGGGCGTGCCGAGCTACGCGCGGGCTTACCCGCTCATCGTGGTCATGCCGGACGTCGGCAACTCGTGGTATGTCAACTGGGTCAAAAGTGACGATGGTCAGAAAAACCGCTGGGAAGATTGCATCATCAAAGACCTGATCGGCCACGTCGACACCACTTATCGCACCATCGCCAAACGCGAGGGCCGGGCAATCAACGGGCTCTCGATGGGCGGCTTCGGCGGACTCATGCTCGGTTTGAAACATCCCGACCTGTTTTGCTCCATCGGCAGTCATAGCGGCGCCATCGCCTACGCCAAATCGATGGGCGAACGCATGAAGGACGGGAACCTTGGGGCGCGTCCGCAAAAACAGCCTTCGACAGAGCCCGATCCGCGCATCGGCATCGAGGGCTTCAGCAGCCCAGCCCAACGCACGCCCAAGGGCCAGATGTTTGCCAGCGTCGAGGACTGCGCCGCTTACGACCCGTTCCAGCTGGTACTGAAGGTCGCGCGCGAAAAGTTGCCGCATATCTACCTGGATTGCGGCACCGAGGACCGTCTGATCGAGAGCAACCAGGCGTTTCTGAAACTACTAATCGACAACAAGATTCCGTTCACGTACGCCCAATCGGGCGGTGCCCATAACGCCCCGTATTGGATGCGTGAAGTGGGTCATTCGATGTCCGTGCAGTACACGATCATGCAGCGGCACCTGGCTGCGGCCCGAACGGCGGCCGCGACGAACGCCAACGGCAAGCCATGAGCCTAGAGTGCACACGTCGGGAGCCTGGCTCCTGGCGCGGAAAGCCGCTACGTCGAACAAAGAAGGGCTGCTGCGAGCGCGTCGAGGGGGTTTACGGCACTTATTCGATCCTTTTTTGGAGGACTCGACCATGGCCCAGTTGTTCCCACGAGGCCCGTCTCGGCCAAACGTCCGTCCGGCCTTCACGCTGATCGAGCTGCTGGTAGTGATCGCCATCATCGCGGTTCTGATTGGCTTGTTGCTACCCGCTGTGCAAAAGATTCGCGCGGCGGCCAGCCGCATGAGCTGCACCAACAATCTCAAGCAATGGGGGCTGGCCGCACACAACTACCATCAGTCGTTCGGTCAGTTTCCCCCCGGCATCAACAAAGGCGCACCGGAAGCCCGCCGCTATAACTGGATCATCGCGTTCATGCCCTACGTTGAGGAGGACAACGTTCAGCGGCGCTGGAATTTCGACCCGAACAACTTTGCCGCGAACCAGATCGCTCCCGATGGCACGCCGGGCGGGCCCAACGCGGCTATCGCGCTGATCTTCAAGCTCATGGTTTGCCCCTCCGATGCGCTGCCCGACCCGCCTCGGGACATGACCCAGCAGCCCCCCTATCAATGGGCTCTGACCACCTATTGCGGCAGCGCGGGGACTGTTTCCTACCCGACCGGTAGCGTGTCGAGGGACGGACTGTTTGCGTACAACGTACCCGGCGTTCGGATCGCCGACGTCACCGACGGCACCAGCAACACCTTCCTCTTCGGCGAGCGCAACCACCTCGATCCGATCTACGACAGCGACCCCGACATCAGTGACAAGCTCTACTACTGGGGTTGGGCCTATTACGCGTCCAACACTGGAGACGTCCTGCTGGGTACCTCGGTGCCGCTGAACTTCGTGTTGCCGGCGAATCTCAGCACTCTGCCAGTGACCCAAAAGAAGCTCTTGCGGGATCAACGGCGGAGCAATTTCGGCAGCGGTCACTCCGGCGGGGCCAACTTCACCTTCACGGACGGCTCGGTTCGCTTCCTCGCCACGACCATCTCGCCAGTGACCTACGCGGCACTGGGTACGCGTGCGGGGGGCGAGGTAGTTGCCGGCGATTATTAGTCGCAGAGGGTGAGCACTGCATCCGCACAAGCGTCGGAGAAACTCCCATGAAGCGTGCACGGGCTCGCCCGGCAGCGTTTGGCTGGTGTCTCTTCAGCGTGTTGGCCGCGAGCTGCACGCGTTCGGGTCCAACACTTGTGGAGGTCGAAGGCACTGCCCGTCTCAATGGCAAGCCGTTGGCCAATGTGCAGGTCGAGTACCTGCCCGAGGCCAACGGGCCGCGCTCGCTCGGAGTCACCGACGCTCAGGGACGCTACCGCCTGGCCAGCGACGCCCAGGACTCCGGGGCGCTCGTGGGGAAACACCGAGTGATCCTCCACGACCTGAGCGTGTACAGCGACAAGTCCGTAGGCACAGGCCGTGATAAGGAGGAAGTCCTCAAGCCGTCGCGCATACCGGGCCGCTATGCGAGCGCGGCTCAGACTCCTTTGAAAAAGGAGGTCCGCACGAGCGAGAAAAACGTCCTTGATCTGGATGTCACTTCGCCATGACTGTCGCTGGGTGCGCTGGGTCCGGTGCTTGACCACCCATGGTGGTGCCGTGCACCACCATCTCAGCGCAGCTGGCAACCGCGAATGCGGCTACAATTGCCGTATTGCTAATGCAGTCGTCGACGTATGGAGGCGACACGGGGCACAGGAAGCCCCACTCTGTCGTGCTGCCGTGCCGAAAGAGCATTTGACCTCACCTGGAACAGATCCCAGACTTCTACGTTCCTCGGTAAGGTAAAAGCGCCGGCGAGCCTGGGGAGACTCGGCCGGCTCTTTTCCGTCGCTGGTGCTATTATGCCTGAAACGACCGAGCGGCACCCGTGCAAACCCGCACCTGATCCGCATGTTGACTCGACCCGGTTTCCAGAGTTACCCCGCCATCATCGCTGATGTTTCAGTGGCCAGCATCGGCCTCCTTGTCCAACAGCAACTTGAACCGGGCACGGTTCTGGCGCTTCAGCTACGGGGCCGACACCCATTGCGTTGTTCACGAGCCAGTCGTTATGGGTCACGCGAAAGCCTGTCATAGTGCTCTTCTCTGTCCATTGGTTGCCCTCCTGACAAGCATAGGTCACTGCGGCTTCATTACGACTTTGTAATGATGGTAACTGCACTTTCCGCGATCTTGGCATGGTCAAAACGGATGCAGATACGATTAATAACCGTAAAAGCATGAGCGCGCACCGCGACCGGCGCGGCCGACCTGACGGGCCTTCTCGCCCACGGCGCGGCCGCTGGATGGCCCGC
>JBGQLF010000743.1:0-5882 GCA_041499985.1 Gemmataceae bacterium | reverse complement strand
CGCAACCGGTCCGTCGCTGAAGTAACTAAAAAGGTCGCACTAATATACTAAAAGATCAAAAGGACGAATCCGAGGGGCCAAAGGAAATCTTCGAGAGGCCAAAGGGGGAGTGTCGGCTAATTCTCGGACGGACTCCTAGTCGAATCACCGGCTGAGTCGTGCCGCCGGGTTCTCATCAGGCCGACTCAGCACGTTTCCCGCCAAGCACCTGGATCACTTGCTGGAGCATCGTCACATCTTCCCTCGTGGCGATGACGAGAATCCGGCCGCGTGAGCTGTGGCAGGCCACGTCCGCATCGGGCCGGCAGGCGGCATTGGCCTGGGCATCCAACTCCAGTCCCAAGCACTCCAGGCCGGCACAGATGGCTTCGCGGACTTGGCTGGCGTGCTCCCCAACGCCGGCAGTGAAAACCAGGGCATCCACGCCGCCCAATGTCACCGCCAAGGCGCCAATCGCCTGCCGAACCCGGCGCGTGTAGATCGCCAGGGCGAGTTGGGCGCGCGGGTGACCGGCACGCACGGCGTCCAGAACCTGCCGCATGTCGCCCGAGATGCCCGACACCCCCAGCAAACCCGATTCGTGATTGAGCGCCGCCTCGACCTGCTCCACTGTCAGGCCGTGGTGTTGCTGGACGTGCAACACGATGCCCGGATCGATGGAGCCGCTGCGCGTGCCCATCATCAAACCTTCCAGGGGCGTAAAGCCCATGGTCGTATCAACACAGCGACCGCCGCGCACCGCCGCGGCAGAGCAACCATGTCCCAGATGACAAATCACAAGTCGCAAGTCGTCCGGCTGCCGCCCCAGCAGCTCGGCGGCGCGCCGGCTACAGTAGGCGTGGCTGAGCCCGTGGAAACCGAAGCGGCGAATACCCCAGTCGCGCGTCCAGTTTTCGGGCACCGGATAGATCCAGGCTTCGGGCGGCATCGTGGCGTGGAATGCCGTGTCGAACACGGCTACTTGCGGCACGCCAGGCAGCTCCGCCTCAGCTGCCTTCAGGGTTTCCAGACTGGGCGGGTTGTGCAGAGGTGCCAGGTCGGCCAGCGCGGTGATGCGCGAGCGGATCTCGGGCGTGATCCGCACGGAGGATGTGAACTGGCCGCCATGGACCACCCGGTGCCCGACGGCCGCCAGCGTGGACCGCTCGGGCAGGGCGGCCGGCTCAGCATGCCTCAGGTCGTGCAGGACGCGCCGCACCGCTTCGGCATGTCCTCCCCAGGAAACCTCCTCGGACTGCTCCTGACCGTCCGGGCCCGTGTACTGGTAGCGAGTCACCAACCCGGCCCAGTCGGCCAGGCCCTGGACGATCACTTTGCGATTGGCCGCTTCCATGAGCGTGCATTTCAGGCTGCTGGAACCGGCGTTGAGCAACAGGACTTTCATGTCAGTCTTTCCTGGAAAGGTTTTCGATCTGCCAGGGCAAGCGCGGACCAGCTGATCCCATGCCAGATGAAGCAGAAGCAGCACGCCCAGTGCCAGGAGCCATTTCCAGCGAGCGCGGTGTTCGACTGCTTGCGACAAGGTTGTGAGTTGTGCCATTGGAATGTTCCCGAATGGCCGTTGTTACTTGTCGCCCGTTTCGCCCGCCGCAGCGGCCAGGGTAGACTGAATCAGCTTGGCCCGCTCCACGTCCACGTTGGTCTGGAGCACCGTCCCGCCCAGCCCGCGTATCGTGTGCAGGATCACCTCCATATCCCCTTCGTCGTCAAGGACGAACAGAGCGGAAGTTCCTGGTCTCATCAGCCCCTCCACCTCACGGACGAAGTCGTCGCTGATCCCGACTGCGGCCTTGGCCGCGGTACCACCGCTGCCCAGCAAGGCGCCGACGGCCGCGCCGGTCAAAGGCGCGGCCAGCACCAGGCCCGCGAGGAAGCCCAAAGCAGTGCAGCCCAGGATGTTTGCGACGGCCGAGAACGGCTCTCGATTGAACGTTAACGACCCGTCAGGGTGCCGCACGACCACCGCTACATCTAGGAGGATTAGGTACTTCCCGGCCTGGCCGGTGCCCCACCCGAGCCTGGTGATCTCGTCTCGGACCTGATCGGCACGCCCCATGTCGTCGTATCCGATGGCCCACAAATGCGCGGCTGTAGTCATTGTTGGTCCTCCGCTGAGGGGCTGCCCCTGGTGCATCCAGGCCCCTCTTTTGCCTTCTGGAAGTTTTACGTATTGCAAACCCGTGTTTGGTGTCGTCTTACCGGCCATCGGTCGCCGCAGCGGACAGGATGGACTGAATCATCTCCGCCCGCTTCAGATCGACCGTAGTCTTCAACACGGTCCCGCCGAGGCCTCGTATTCCCCGCAAAAGCGCCTCCATATCACGTTCTTGATCCAAGACGAACAGTGCCGAAGTCCCCGGCTTCATAAGCTGCTCCACTTCGCTGACGAAGTCTTCGTTGATTCCGACCGCGTCCGAGGCGGCAGTGCCAGTCTGTCTGAGCAAGGCGCCGACGGCCGCGCCAGTCAGCGGCGGCGCGCCGAGCGCCAACCCCGCGAGGAAGCTTGCAAAGGAATGGCCGCGGATGCTTGGGGCGGCCACGAATGGCTCCCCATCGAGCGTGACCGATCCATCTGGGTAGCGCACGACCACGGCCGTGTCGAGGAGGATGAGGCAGTGCCTCTCGCCGAGCCTGGCGATCTCATCGCGGACTTGAGCGGCCCGTGCCAGGTCGTCGTATCCGATGGCCCACAGATTCCCGCTTCTTGTCATTGTCGGTCCTCCGGTGGGACAGCCGTTGCTGTCCGCGGCCGCCTATTTGGCGTTCTCGAACAGGTCCACCCACGCGCGATTAGACGCGGCGATCTGGGCAATCGCGATGTCGAACGGCACCAACCGTTCCGGCGTGGGCAGACCGCCCGTGGAGGTCACGCGGCAGATCCACACTGGGGCCATCCCCGGAGGTCTGTCGAACCGTGCCAGTCGCTGCATAACTAAGCGTGGCAGGCGGTCATCCCGCCGTCATGCAATCGACACCCGTGCAACTGCCCTGACCGGGGAGTGCCATGATGGCGATGCGGTGCTTGGCCCTGTCGTTGGTGACCCGGGCAGCCCTCAACCCGCGCTGAGTCTGCGATCCTGCGGGCGTTGAATACACGTGCTTGGGCGCCATGCCGAGTACCTTGGCGTACCCATCGACCATCGCCTCCAGCTTGGGGGTGGTAAGCCCGAAGTGGTGCAGCGTGGGATGGGCAATTTGGCGGTTCGCAAATGTATTGGACATTCATCTGTCCTTTCCGGGCCAGAACAGCAGGGTCGTAACAACGAGACCGAACCCGCCCACGATGAGGCTCAGGAAACGCAGCCCACTCTGAATGCCATGGGCCACCGCCTCGGTCTTCACGAAGCCTCCCAGTGCGGTGGAGGTCATCTGGGACAGCTCGGGTCCGCCAACGCCCCGTTGGCGATAGTAGTCTGCCAGCCGGGCGGAGGACTCCTGCATTTCCGGGCGGTTCTCCCGCAGGTTCATCCGTTGAGCGTCCGCGGCCCGGTCGGTCCAGACGGAAACGATCGTACTGGTCATGGTCGGGACAACCACCATCGGGACGACCAGGAAGACGACCGCGACGGCCCCTCCGTAGAGGGCGTCCCGGCGGTCCAACCCCTCCACCTCGTCTTGCAGGAACGCAGGGGGGAACAGCCCGACGAACAGCCCCCAGCAGCCAACCATCAGGGCCACCTGTTCCTTGCTCGTGAAGTTGTCCACCGAGGACATCCACCACACACAGACGGCGCAGCCGGCGACGCCAACGAGCAGCCAGAAGTGCCGCAGTGCACGGCGATGAAAATAGGTGGTCAGGAAGGTCGAAATGGCCATGGTGAGCGTCGCCGGCGCCAGCACCCAACCGGCCACCTCGCGGGGGTAGTTGCGGAGCGCGGTGCAGTACTTCGCCATCAGGGTCAGCACGGCCAGCAGCTGCAATAGCAGGAGCATGCGCACGCACATTGCCAGGACATAGCTGCGGACGCGGAACATCCGTCGGAGGTGCTCACTTACGGCCAGGCCGGCGCCGACCCAGGCGACCAGGGCAACCGGCAACAGCATGGTCAGCACGGCTGTCGCCGTGAACGCGTTGGACGTCCAGCCGCCCCACTTGCGATACCAGCCGAAAGTGAAGGTCAGGCTGACGATCCAGGCTACAAACAGAGTGACACCGATCCAGTCGATCCGCAGGGGCAGCGGCCGAGCCGGGCGGTCGGGCTTGATGAAACGCCGCACCAGGGGGAACGCCAGGAGGGCCAACGGCACGTTCACCCAGAAGACCCAGCGCCACGAGAGCGCGTCATTGACCAGGGCCGTCAGTAGCGGCGTGGTGGGGCGGGTTGCGTAGGCGATCACGCCGTAGAAGCCGATGGCCACGATCACTATGCGGTCGAACTGGCGGTAGAGCAACGCGCGGCAGATGACGATCACCATCCCCTTGCCAATTCCCTCCACCAGCTTAGCGGCTGCCAGGGTGGTGACGTCCGTCGCCGCCCCGCACAGCAGGTTGCCCAGCGCGAACCAGGCGAGCCCGACCAGGAGAGTGTCCCGGGAGCCGAAGCGAGCCATTGCCCAGATGCCGGCGAACACACCGTACAGGACGGTGATCCCCCAGCACACGTTGGTCCAGATCATGCTGTAGTGTTCGGCGTCGATGCCCTTGCGGATGACGTCGTCGGTGACGTCGGTCAGCACCAGGGTTTGATAGACCGTGGCCAGGATCGGCACGACAGCGACTGCCGCCAACCAGGGCCGGTCGGGAGCAGGACTTGCTGGCGGGGCGGAAGAGTGCCCCGGCGCTTGCGAACCGACACCTTCGGCTGTGACAGTCATGGTTGGACGCCGCTTACGCAGTAATCGATCATTTCAGCTTCAGATTGTAGCGCGACTCGATCAGGGCCATGTCCCTGGAAGCTTGCTCGGCCCAAGCGGCGTCACCGTCACCGTGCGCGATCACAGCCTGGGCCGATAGACCAGCACGCAAAAGAGGCCAGCGGTCATCTTTCTCAATCCAGATGCGAACTGGCACACGCTGAACGACCTTGGTGAACTCCCCGGCAACGACGTTCCGGGGCATCAACGCAAACTGGGCGCCGGTTGACTTGTTGATCCAGACGACCCGGCCCTTGAACGGCTGATCGAAGGCATCGAGGCGTAGCTCGACCGAGTTGCCCGGCGCTACCCCGCGGAGCCGAGTTTCTTCCAGGTTGGCCGTCACGTAGAGCAGGTCCGGGTTATACATGCTCAGGATCGGTGTGCCGGCCGACACGAAGTCCCCGAGGCTGCGGTAACGCTTGACCACGACCCCGGGGAACGGAGCGCGGACCTGGGTGAATTGGAATTGGTGCTCAGCCGATTCCAGCCCGATCTGCGCGTCTTTGACCATCTCCTTCTTCACGCCGACCAGCAGCTCAACTTCCCGGATCTGGTCGTAGCCGGTCTCGGCAAGATCGAAGGCCTTTCCGGCCTTCGCGACAAGAGTCTGAGCAACCTCCAGATCCCGGTTAGCGACCTCGATCCGCGTCCGGGCGGCCTCGGCTTTCGCCAGGCGTGCATCGGCTAGCCGCAGCTCGGCCTTGGCTGCGTCCTGCGCTCGCGTCACCTCCTGGGCTTTGCGCTTCGTAGTCGCGTCTTGCGCAGCGAGTTCCATGAATCGGTCGTACTCCTGCTTGGCGAGTGTAAGGTTCGCCTGGGCAAGTTCGACGGCCGCCTTCGCCTCCTCGATGGTCTTGTTGACTTCGTCTGTGGTGAGCGTCAAGGCATTTTTTGCCCGTGCCTCCTCAGTCCGCACCCCGGCAAGGGTCTGCTTGGCCACGTCGATGTGGAGAGGAACCTCCTTCTTGAGCTTCGCCAGGCCGGCTTCTTGACGCTTCAACTCCGCCTCGGCTAGCTCGAGTTTG
>JBGQLF010000742.1:0-5888 GCA_041499985.1 Gemmataceae bacterium | reverse complement strand
CTCTGGACAACTTCCAGGGGACGCCGGCCGAGGCGCAGGAGTTGCGCTCCTGGGTCGTCGCCAGGCTGCGCGAGAACGGCCGATCCCGGGTGGAGGCCGAACAGGCGGCGGATAGCCTCATTGGGGCGGCGAATGACGAAATGCCGACCGCTGTGGCGGACACCAAGCGGATGTTCGAGACCAGCGGGATCCCTGAACTGGTCAACGCCAAGCCGGTTGAGATCCAGGAAGCGGCTCGGGAACTGGTCAAGTGCCGCACGCTGGCGAAGATCCGCGGCCTCGGGCTGGCGGCCGACGACTTCGAGGCGCACACGAAGCTCCTCCGGCGGACCATCGCATGGCAGGAACGGACCACCACGGGGCCCGGGGGCGTTGTGTCCGCGACGGGCAAAGGCGCCACTGCGGTAATGGAGTGGCTCGGGTTGCCCTTCAGCTTCGCGAGGTTCGCCAACGCAATGGGCACTGGCATCAATTACTTCTTGATGTACACGCCTTTATACGGGATCGCCAACGCACGCACGCAAGGCTCTGAGCCTTCGCCCTGGTTCCGGACCGAGACCGACCGCATGCAACGGCGGGTGCAAGCTGTTATCGGCTCGTTGTTTGGGGCGCTGGTGTTCGCTTTAGCGGCCCTCGGCATGCTGGTTATCCGCCTCCGGTGGAAGGACGACAAGGAAAAGGCCCTCCTCGAGGCCCAGGGGCACCGCCTTGGCACGGTCGAGATACCCACGGGAGACGGTGGCTTTATCGCCCTGAGCCTCTCTGTGGGGCCGATATCGCTTCTGGCGCCATACTTGGCGGCCGGGGGCGCAATCGCCGACCTGAGCCAGCGCAGGGCGCAACAGCAGGCCAAATTGGAGGAGGAGGCATCCAAATTGGGGGTTCCGGCCGGGAAAATCCGCCCGGTGGACTTTGCGGACGTCCTGGGGGTCGCCGGAGCGGCCGCCGAACGGACCATCATGGGCAGCCGTACTGCAGTCGGTTTGCAGACCAGCATCACGGAGCTTGGCCTCCCGAACAGCCGAAAGACGGTTGCGGCCTACCTGAGCCCCATGGTGCCAGGGTTACCGGCCTTCCAGGAGATAAGCCGGATGATGGGCGTGAACATGGACGCCAAGATCGCCAACGTGTTCGATTACATGGTGCCATTGCCGACGAGCCAGGCCCGGGCGGTCAACATCCTGGGCGACCCCGTCGGCAATCCAGATGCCCTGCAGCGCGTCATTCAGACCCTCACCGCCGGCTCTTTCCCTTACGTGGACCGCAAAACCGACCGGGACGCTTACTCGGCGCTGTTCGCCTCGGGTTACGTCCCGCCGGCCGTCGAAGCCAACAAGGGCTACGCCATCAATGGCCAGTTCCGGCCCTTTAACGATGCCGAATTGGCGAAATACACGGCTGACCGTGGCGCGCTGTTCAAACAGGAGCTTTCGGGCATGGGCGGTGAGACCGACCCGAAGATCGTCCAATCGGCGTTTCACTCGGCGGAGCAGGAGGCATTGTCGCGCAACGGCGTGGACACGAGCCTGAAGCCGATGTCGGCCTCGGCGACGAGCGCGGCCCCATCGGCGCCAACGATTCAGCCGGCGCAATTCGTTCCAGGCGGGATTGGCATGGGTGCCGGCCGAAGTCGCGGCATGGGCCGGTCACTGCTGTTGCGTGGGTTTGGGAGAATGACGGCCAGGAGACCTTCGTCGATGCGCGGGCCGTCGTTGCGGCGTCAAAGCCCGATGAGGTTCGCGGTCAGGGCGAAAGGGAAACCTCCGACGGGAGTGCCTCGATCAATGGGGCGCAGTCTCAGGCCGCCGGTTCGGCGTCGTTGAGGGCAGCGGTCTTTACCAGCGCGGCCATCTCGCGGAGTCGCTTGATGGCCATGTCGCGTACAACCTTGGTTTTGAGGCCGGCGCATTTCTCGATTGCTTCATCGAGCAGCGTCGCGACGTCCGCCATGCTGGTGCCCGTGGTCTGGACCTTCCATTTGAAATCGCGCCAGATGTCGAGGGCTTTGTAGGCGTCCTGGTCGCCTTGGTGCTTCTCTTTGAGTGTGGTGACGCCTTGATGGAGATTTGCCAATCTTTCTCCGGTGGGCCGCGTCGTCAGATTCACAGGCGGACAGAAGTAGCGGAGGGCTCGCAGTTGTTCAATGAGAAACCTAAGTAATTGGGTTCGCCAAATCTCCGCGAGTTGTCCCTCCGCTCAAAAACCTAAGCTTGGTCCTCCTGGATTTTCTTACCGGCCTCGAGGATCTCGCTCATCCATTTTGTGCACAGCGCCACGAACTGGTACATCATGGACCATTCGCCGTGCAGCATGTTTCCGAACTGCGGACCAGTCATCTGTTTGCCGTCCACGGTCACCATGCGCGAGACCATCAGCGCAAGTTCATCCCACCCAACCCGGGCCCCTGGGTCGTCGAGGCGTTGCATGGTGTTCCACACCTGGCGGAAGTCCTGCTCGCTCAGCGTGTCGTTGAAGCCAAGCTCGATAGGTTTGGACGTGTCGCCCAGGTAGTCTGGAATGTTGACCTTCATTTGGACAGAATCAGGAAAATGCAGATGCCCACGCAGATCAAGCCTAGGAAGCCAAGCCATACGCAGTAAAGGATTTCACCTAGGAGTTTCATCTTTTCTTGATGATGCAGAGTGAGCGGTAAAAGTGGACGTAGGCAACATCCGACTCAACGCCGGCCGGATCGCCGCGTTGCGGCTCGCCGTTGGTATTGAGCCCGTCATGGATGTAGCCGAAGATCAGGACCCACAACGCAGGTGGCGAGACTGCAACGCTCGCATATTCGGTGTGATAAACGCAGTGCAGGTCCTCGATGACGTAGAGCCCGCCTGGGCGCAGCAACCGCCAACCGTGCTCTAACGCTGCACCGATGGCCTCTGTCGTATGCGCGCCGTCGTCGATGATCAGGTCGAAGCCTCCGTCCCAAAGGCGATGCAGGTCGAACCAAACGCTGTGCTTTGTCGCGTCGCCGATGATGATTTGGATCCTCTCCGGCCCAAGGTCTGGGATTTCAGCGCAACTCGGCTTGATGTCTAAACCGAAGATCGTCGCGTTCCGGAACCAATCACGCCAGACACGAAGAGAAGCGCCGCGGTCAACGCCAATCTCCAGGACCTTGCGGAAGTCGTCCCTGGGCTCGAAGTAAGTGGCGTAAATCTTCAGGTAGTTATGCCAAAAGGAGGATTTGTCGCTGCCGTACTTGAGCCCGAGTTCGTCGAGCTTGACTAGGGGCTCGATATGCGCGAGGCGCAGGTTGCGGATTGATTCGTCAATTTGCTCGGCTGTTTTGGGCGGGTGTTGGCTCATAATGTCAGGCAGAGAAGGATTGCTCGTCGTCGCGCGGCCGCTCCTGGCGGATTTGGATCTCAACCTCGCCAAGGCACGTCACGGGATGCTCCCCGCAGGCCGGACAGAGCATTTCCTTGCCGCTTCCGGTCGAAATGTTGATGGTGCTGATCTTGGCGATGAACTCGGCGTCGGTTTGGGCTTTGGTCTTTTTCATTTGCGTAGTTCCGGGATTTGTTTCCACCGGGGAAGGAGGTTCTTTGGTGCCATGGCCTGATTAGCGTAGTGCACGGCCGGCGCATCGTTCCAGCCGTCCTCACCGAACAGCTTGACCAGATCAACCCGGGTGAACGAGTCCGGCTCGCGCAAAGCCTGGCGTTCCAAAATTATCATGTCCGACGTGTGCGGCTTGCCGTTGTGCACGTCACGCTCATCGGGCCTGTAGTCGGCAAAGCGCTTGCACTGGTTAGAGTAATCTAGCTCCTGGCCCATCACCATTGACGGCACGAAGTTTTGCAGCACGGCCAAGCCCTTGCCGCGGTACTGGTCAATCAGCAGGAAAAGCGCCTCGGGCTTCACGTAAAGCATGACGTCGAAGTCCATCATTATCCCGCCGCCGGTCTTCGTCATGGCGAGCCAGCGCAGGTAGCAGGCGCGGTCATAGCCGGCCGGGTTGATGCTTGGCAGCGCGCAGATCCTGGCGTCGAAGTCCTGGAACATCGGGCTCGAACGCGCGTGCCATTCCTGCAGGACGATCGGCGTGTAGCCAAGGGCCTGATGGTGCCGCCGCCACAGATTCACAAGGCGGAGGTTGTCCTCGACGTTCAACGAGGCCAGAGATTCGAAGTAGGTGAATATACGCATAGGTCAGATAACGGTTAACCGAGTGTGAGAGGGAAGCACGCCTTTTTGCCAAACGCAGTGGCAATACTCGATCGAGTCGGTTGCTCCAGGGCGTTGGATCTTCACTTGGTTGGCTTCGCACCAGGCGCGCATCGCGGGGGAAATCTCTTTTGGCCAGAAGCTCATGCGCTTGGCGTGGACGTAGGTTAGGATCGGCATGCAGCCGCGCCAGAACTCCAGCCGGTCTTGCGTCCCAAAATAGTTAAGCCGCAGGAGCATGATCACCAGCCCGCCTACGCGCACGTCCAGCAAGCCCTTTTTAATGAACTGTTGCGCCAGCACAAATGGCGGATTGGAAATAATCACGTCCGGCTGATCGACGGGAACTTCATGGAGGTAGTCGCCCGTTACCTGGGCTCGGCTGTCTGCGCGGATGTCGATGGTCCGAATATGGTCATTGGTGCTTAGCGGGGTGAAGCTTAACGCCTCGGGATAGCTGCACGGGTTTACCTCGTCGCCGCCTGCGCACGGGTCGAGGATCTGCAACAACTGATCCGTGCCGGCCCACCAGCTTGGATCGAGCAAAGCGTAATCCTTTTTGAACGCGTGCAGGAAAGTTTGGATGGCCTCCACGGGGGTCACGAAATAATCAGCGCCCATGCCGGCCCGTTTGCTGCGATTGGTCGAACTCATTTCAGTATCACGTTGATGAGTGATGCGCAGATCCTTGCCGCCAACAGGAGGGCGAAGATAAGGCCCCAAACTTTTGCCAGCATAATCACCAGCCGCTTCAAGAATCCCGGATCCGGTTTGAGGTCTGTGAGTTTCACAAGTTATACCTCGACGATGGCCGACTGGCCGGCGCCAGACTCTTTGAGCTTCATTTTGTAGAGTGCCGCACGCGACTGCTCGAGGGCGTTGCGCTTGGCTCCGTTCGAAATGTGGCAATACTCCTGAACCTGCTCGATGCTTTGGCCCGTCATCGAACCGATGGTGAGAGGGTCCACGCCAGCGTTGATTAGCCGCGTCACAAAGCCGTGGCGAAAACTATGGAAGCTGTGCTCAGTGAGTCCGCAGGAGTCGCACATGTTCCTAAACTCACCGTGCAAATCCCGCCGGCCATAGGTCCGCCAGTACATCAAGGGCAGCACGAAAGCGCTATCGGCCAGGTGCTCAGCGTCTTTCAGGCCAAGCAAGTGTTCGTAAAGTTCGCGGTCCATCGGGATCTCCAGGCGTTGGCGGATGGAGTCCCGCTTGGACGGGCGCGCGACAATAATCTCCTGCTCGAAGTCCACCTTTGACCCGCCGCCGTGCTCGTCGTGGTCCCATCGCAGGGTGCAAATATCTTTGCAGCGCAAACCCGTGTGCCACGCGATCATGATGGCCGAGGGCCAGAACTCGGCCCATTTCTCGCCGTGGGCGGCAACGTCCAGGATGCGCCGGTACTGCTCTTCGTTGAAACAGCAGCGCCGCGGCATTTCTTTTGGAATGGACGGTAGCCGGTTCCACTGGACGGGGTTCATGTCGAGCAGACGATCTTGAACGCACCACTCGAAAAAGCCGGCAATGTTATGCAGATACTTGCGGGTGCTGTTGCCATTCAATCCGATCTTACCGGTCTTCGAGGCCTCTCATGGAGATGCAACAAATCCGCTATTTCCTGGCCGTCGCAGAGGGTTTGAATTTCACGCGAGCAGCGGAACGCTGTGGCGTTTCTCAGCCCGCCCTGTCCCGGGCGATCCAGGCGCTGG
>JBGQLF010000741.1:0-5889 GCA_041499985.1 Gemmataceae bacterium | reverse complement strand
CCGCGAAGACCTCTTCGATGCTGTAGTCATCGCCACGCCCGCGTGGGATGTCCCAGGGCTGTTCAGCGACGACGCGCGCCCAGCGATCGCCGAGGTGGCCCGCGGTTTCTCTTGGTTTCCCACGGAGATCACGGTGCATCGCGACCCCTCGCTGATGCCGCCGCGCCGCGAAGACTGGGGCAGTATGAACCTTCGGTTCGACGGAGCGCACGTGTGGTCGACGGAGTGGTCGGGCAAGGAACAGAACGCCGACGTGTTCCGCACCTGGATGCAGCCGGGCGACCCGGAGCCGCGCGAACTCATTCACCGTGTTGCCTTCAGACACCTCCTGGTCGACGAGAGATCGCGCGCGCGGCAGCTCGAGATCGCGCGGCTGCAAGGCGCCGACGGCGTGTACCTCGCGGGAATGTACACGACCGACATCGACAACCACGAGAGCGCGGTCTCGTCGGCGATCATCGTGGCGAAGACGTTTATGCCCGGATCGCACGACCTCGCTCGGGTGCTCGCGAAGCGGTGAGAGGCGACGCCCCCGCGCAGGCCGAGTCCGCCGCGAGCGCTTGCTCTGCGAGCTCGGCCGCGCGCAGGCCCGAGACGACGGCGGCGTTGGCGTTGTTGCCTGGGGGAAAGACCGAAGTGCCCGCGTGGAGGATCCCCGTCTTGTCATCGAACTGTGACGGGCGCACGAACGCGTTTCGTGGGAGCAAGGACACGGGCGTGCTCGAGATCCCGTGGCGCGCCAGGTACTCCGCCGGCGAGTAGAGCCGGTGGAAGAGCAGCGCTGCACGAAGGCCGGGTAGCAGTCGCTCGGCCTCCTCCAGGATGTACCGTTCGAGGCTGGCACGCCGCTGGACGCTCCACTCGGACTCGCCCCGCGGCACCGCGAAGAACCCAACAAGGGTGTAGTAGCCAGGGCGCTCGGGCAGCTGCCCCTGTGCAAGGTTGAACGCAAAGTCGCGCGGCGCGCGACCGGCCGCGAGATCGTTCATCCAGCCGCGCACGTCGCGGGGCACGTGGTAGAGCGTTTGAAACCCCTTCGGAAAGACCAGGTCGCTCCTTACCGCCAGCGCGATCTGGGCAAGCGCGAGGCCGGGCTCTGCGTCGATCGGGTAGCTGTCCCACCGCGGGCGACTGCTCACGACCTGCCGCGCCGTCACCTCGCCCTCACTGGTGCGCACCCGGAACGCGCCGCCAGCGGCGCGACGTACCTCGTGGATCTCGACGCCGAGGCACAGCCGACCGCTTGAGCGTTCGAGCCCGCGCTGCAGCGCGGCGACCACAGCCGGCGGGCCACCGACGGGCTTCACCGGGCGGCTCCAGCCGAAGCCACGGTGCGTGCTCACCACCGCGCGCACCTCTTCGAGCCGCATCGACTGGAGTGGCACTCCCGCCAGCGCGGCGATCACCCCGATGAGGTCGGAGAGGCTTGTCGGGGCATGCGCCGCGTCGAGCACCTCGGCCAGCGAGCTGCTTTCCGTCCGCCACGCCCGCCAGAGAAATCGGAGGAGCGCCGGCGCACGCCGCGCGAGTCTCAGCACCGTCCGCGCGTCCGGCGGCAGCGACAGCGTCTCGTCGCCAAGTGAAACGCGCGTGCGTGATGGGCAAAACTCGACGTCGAGCCCGAGCGCCGCGAAGGTGCGCACGATAGCGCTGCCGAACTCGTTGCAGGCGAGTACGAACTCGTACCCTTCCTCGACGAAGGACCCGCACAGGCCTCCCACGCGCGGCAGTCTCTCGTAGACGGTAACGCTCCTACCCGCGCGCGCGAGGCTGACCGCTGCCGTCAGCCCCGCCAGCCCTGCGCCCACGACGACCACATCCCGCTCTGTACCGCCGTCTGTTTTCATGTTGCCCTCACCGAATCACTTCTGTAACTTCAGGCCCCACCTTTCTTGTCAGACTGGATGGTCTGACCGAAGGTTGCTGGCCAAGGCCAATGCCCAGATCGGAAAATAAGATTTGTACAAGCGGTAATCGAGCATGGCGGTGCCGAAAAAGACGCCGGTCACCGCCTCTTGTGGCCAGGACCCGTCGCCATGCTGCCGGGCGCGCAGCCAGGCAAGACCACGCCGGATCGGCTCGCGCCGCGGATCGAGCACGTGGAGCAGAGCGAGGAGGGCCAACTCGCCATCACGACCTGGCTTTGCGGATGTTCGACATAGCAATCCCGCAGGCAGCTCGTATAATGTTCGCCCCAGCCGCCGTCCGGACGCTGCTTGCTGATGAGCCAGCTCGACGGATTCCACGTCCAGCCCGGCGACCGCGCCTTGGTCGTGCGACGGGCGCAGCAGGACGCGCACCGCGCGCCCGCTCGCCAGCAGGTGCCGCACCAGGTTTGCTCCTAGTGCAGCATCCAGGGACCTCTTTTCCGTAGGACGGCTCTCCAGAGCCGTCCGGGCTGCTCGGACGGCTCTGGAGAGCCGTCCTACAAAGAAAAACAGCTCTTTGGAGCTTGCATTAGATGACCCGTGGCGCCGGTAGCCAGGATCAGGGTTGACCTCCGTTACCCAGGGGCTTGCGGGCCCGCCAGTGACCGATGAGGAAAGCCCCGGCGCGGGCGCCGTTGGACAGGGCCAGGCCGCCGTCGGTCAGCATCCGCAGGGTCGGCGGGATCAACCAGGGCAGCAAGCCGCGGATGCCGCGCACTGCCAAGGTATCGACCAGTTCCCAGTTCCGCAGGATCTTCCCGTGGACCGACGCATCTTCCACGACTTCGACGGCCAGACCGGCCCCGGTCAAGTACCGGTGGAGTTCGAGTAGCGTACAGAGGTGCGGCACGCTGTGCAGTCGGCAGATCGGCTCGATGTACTTCGTTTCTTGCTGCGGCGTCAGGCCGTCTTTCTTCAGCCAGTCTAGACCGACGAAGACCCCGCCGGGCCGTAACACGCGGGCACATTCCTTGAAGAAACGGTCCTTGTCCGGCATATGACAGGAGGCGTCGAAGATGTACGCCCCATCGAAGGTACCATCCGCAAACGGCAGGAACATGGCGTCCGCTACCTCGAAGCGGGTCTGCTCCGAGAGGCCCTGCGCGGCGGCGCGCTGGCGGGCTATGGCAATCTGCTGCTCCACGAGGCTCACGCCGGTCACGTGCGCGCCAGAATGGGCCGCGATGGTCAGAGCCGGGCCGCCGACGCCGCACCCGATGTCCAGGAGGCGCATGCCGGCGCGGAAACCACCCTCGTCGGCAATCCAGCCTTCCGTCGCCCGCAAGGCTTCGTGTAGCGTTTCGTTTCCCTTGAAGATGGCGAAGTGGAACGAATCGCTCCACTTCGCCCGATAGGTGTCCGTGACGCGGTTGAAATACGTGCGCACCATCTCCTGGTAGTGCGTCGTGCGCGCCGCAGGGTCGCGAATAATCTGTTCGAATTCCAGGTCCGTCATGATGCCAGTTCCTCGAAAATCTGGATAAAGGAGCACCTTCTGCACCAACAACCGGAGCGGCTTCGTTCGCCGGCCCCATCCTCCGCGGGTCACCCTCCCGTACGCCCCCTTCGCCAAATAATACCGCCCGCCGCGCCCAAACTTGACCGGGGGGATGGATTTTTTCGGCCGCCGGCCCTTTTTTCTGGCAGTGCTTCTCCTAATGGAGAGAATGAGGTCAGGTCTTGCTCGCCTCCGGAGTAGGATTGATGAACGACGCGTCCGACCCACGGACCCGAGTCAGCCTGTTGGATCGGATCTGCCACCATCCTGAGGATCAGGCGGCATGGAACGAGTTTGTCGACCGCTATAGCCCGCAGATTTGCGCCTGGTGCCGCCGCTGGCAGCTCCAAGAGGCCGACGCCCAGGACGTGACGCAGATGGTGTTGCTGCGCCTGGCCACGAAGATGCGCCGCTTCGTCTACGATCCGACGCGCAGCTTCCGGGCCTGGCTGAAGACCCTCACGCAGCACGCCTGGAGCGACTTTGTCGCTGCCCAGCAGCGGGCCGGCCTCGGGACCGGCGACAGCCAAATGTTGCAGACCCTTGGAACCCTCGAAGCCCGCCAGGATCTGGAGGCGTCCCTGCAAGAGGCCTTTGATTTGGAACTGATGGAGTTGGCCATGGTGCGCGTGCGTCAGCGCGTGGAGCCGCGCACCTGGGAAGCGTTCTGCCTGACCGCTCTGGAAGGTCTCTCTGGCGCGGAGGCCGCCGCCCGTCTCGGGACGCAGGTCAATAATGTCTTCAAGGCGAAGAGCAAGATCAAGAAGCTGCTCCAAACCGAAATCCAGCAGCTGGAGAGGCCCGAACCGTTATGATCCCCTGTCCGCCGCTGGAGCTGCTGCAACGCCTGCTGGACGACCAGTTGTCGAACGCGGAAGCGGCGGCGGCCGGCGCGCATGTGGAGACCTGCCCGCTCTGCCAACAGGTCCTGGAAACCTTGACCGCCCTCGATGACAACACGGCATCGGGCGCTCCCCCGCCGGAGACCCCCTCGGCCGCTCGGCCCGCGTCCTGCTTGACCACGGATCCCGATGGGACGGAACCGTTCCGGAAGGCGAAGCTGCTGCAGTTATGGCACGTGCTCTGTCCCAAGACACCGGCACGGTCCCCAATGGAGCCCGCTGCGGCCGCGCCCGTGCCGACCCACTGGCCACTAGTGCCGGGCTACGAGATCCTGGGCGAGCTCGGCCGGGGTGGCATGGGCATCGTCTATAAGGCTCGCCAGCTGAGCCTCAACCGCCTGGTCGCCCTCAAGGTGGTTCGCGCCGATTCCGCGGTCGCGGCCACGCAACGTCCCCGCTTCCTCGTGGAAGGCGAAGCGCTGGCCCGCTTGCAGCACCCCAATGTGGTGCAGATTTACGACATCGGCTTCTGTCAGGGGCAACCCTACTTCGCCCTGGAGCTGGTCGAGGGCGGCAGCCTGGCCGCCAAGCTCGCTGGCAAACCGCTGCCGGCGCGGGAGGCCGCCCAACTGGTGGCCTGCCTGGCCCAGGCCGTGCAAGCGGCGCATGCCCAGAGCATCATCCACCGCGATCTGAAGCCGGCCAACGTGCTGCTGACGGCGGACGGCGTCCCCAAGCTCACCGACTTCGGTCTGGCCAAGACGCTGGACGTGGATCTGAAACTGACCCAGACCGGGGAGGTCTTGGGCACCCCGGCCTACATGGCGCCGGAGCAAGCGCTGGGGCAGGCGGCGCGGATTGGCCCGCTCACCGACGTGTACGCGTTGGGCGTGATCCTGTACGAGACGCTGACAGGCCGACCGCCATTCCTGGCCGCGACCTATCAGGAGGTGTTGCAGCAGGTGAGCTGGCACGAGCCGGTGCCGCCGCGGCGCTTGCAGCCGCAGGTGCCGCGCGATCTGGAGACCATCTGCCTGCGTTGTCTCCAGAAAGAGCCGCGCAAGCGCTATGGGAGTGCCGCGGAGCTGGCCGACGACCTGCGGCGGTTCCTGGGCGGCGAACCGATCCGGGCGCGTCCGGTCGGCCGTGCCGAGCGGCTGGGGCGATGGTGCCGGCGTAACCCGGCGGTGGCAAGCCTGGCGACGGCTTTTGTCTTGGCGCTGCTGTTCGGGCTGGCCGGCGTCTCCTGGAAATGGCGGGAGGCGGAAGACAACTTCCGCGATGCCGAACAACAGCGCTCCGCCGCCGAGGTCTCGCGGGGCGAGGCCCTGCGTGCCCAAGACCATTCGCGCCGGCAGTCCGCCGGGCTCCTATTCGACCGCGGGCTGAGCTTGGCGGAACAGGGCGAAGCGACCGCGGGCTTGCATTGGATGCTGGAAAGCCTCAAGGTCGCGCCCGACGAGGACCTCCCCTTTCAACGCCTGGTTCGCACCAACCTGGCGACCTGGAGCGAGCAGGTCCATGGGTTGCGGCACGTCGTCCTGCTTGATCCGTCCCTGATGCCAACTTGTATGGCGTTCTGCCCGGACGGAACGACTTTCGCCGTGGGCGCCGATCATTT
>JBGQLF010000740.1:0-5889 GCA_041499985.1 Gemmataceae bacterium | reverse complement strand
CTTGATCAGGTAGTGGTCAGGTTTGTCCTCGACGCGCTCGTAGTGTTTGCCGGCCCAGCTGCCGCGCAGGATGATGAAGCCGGTGCACATGTTGATGTGGCCGTGCGGCACGATGGAGCGGTCCTTCTTGCAGGCGAAGATCTGCTTGCCGAACACCAGCGTTTTGGGAAGGCCCTCCACCGTGCTCAGATCGATGCCCAGGTTGGCCGCGCCCTTGTCGGGGTACTTCAAGCCTTTGGCGAGCCGATCGACATCCACCAGCTTGATCAGCTCGGCTAAATCCACCCGGCGATAGAGATCTTCCAGTTTGGCCTGAAATTCAGTATCGGGCAGTTTGTGATTCTTCAAGTCCTGGCCGAGCGTGTGCAGCTCACGCATCCACTGATGGATGATCGGCTTGACGTTGTCGGCGAATAGATCGCGCGCGCACAACGTTTCGATAAGGCCGTAAGTCATCAGCGAGCCGACCAGTTTCTGGTTGAACGAACGTCTCGATTCCATGTTCATGCCCGGTGCTCCCAAACGGTACCTTGCCAGCGACGGAACGATTCTCTCAACTTAACGTTGACAACAGGCGATTCCAACCAAATTCGCCGCGGTGCGTGGTAGGTCTTAATTCAGACTGGCCTGCGGCATCGTGGGCGGTATCCGCGTATCCCCGCCTCTCTTTGGACCGGCGTTGGCGGAGCATGGCATCCTGGGCGGCGTCGATGGTGGCGAAGGAGGCGATCCGCGTTCGCCCCGACCGACCGATGCAGCCCCATTCCCTGACGAGCAACCAGACGCCGAACAGGTCCTCATGCACGTCCAGCCGATAGAACCGCCGCATGTTGCGGGAAGGATCGACTCGATAGAGGACGACAGCGGTCATGTCACTGGGTCCTGGCTGCTGCCTGCAACTCGACGAAGGGAAAGGCGGATACGGCGCGGGCGTGGAAAGTCGGATCGGCGGTCACGAGGTGGGCGCTTCCGGCTTCGACCGCCGCGGCCAGGTAGAGGCAATCCTGGATGGCGTGCCGTATCTGAAAGGCAATGGCACGAGCGGGAATGATCAGCGTTTCGTCCGGCACGAGCCGCAGCGCGCCGCCGGCAAGGTCCGCGTCCCACAACTCACACGCTTCTCTCGCCCGTTCAAGCGACAGCTTCCGCTCACGATAGCGGCGCAGGATCGCGCCCGTGACTTCGACCCGGATGAGTGCGGGAGCGATTAGGACGGAGCCGGACGTTAGCAGAGTAGCTGCTTCCTCGGAGCCTGCTTCGTGCAGATACCACTTGGCGGCGATGCTGGCATCGACGACGATCATCCGCGTGCGTCCCGGTCCTCGCGGATCGACAGGGCGCTGTCCGGCAGCAGCCCGTGTTCCTGGGCGATGGCCTCGCGGAGCCGGGCAGCGCGCTCGGCCATCTCCCGCCTCGGCCGGAGCGCCAGCTCCTGGAGTTGGTCACGCAACTCAGCCTCCAGGGAGCGGCCGTGCGCCCTCGCCTGCGCCTTCAGCTCAGCGATCACCCACTCGTCCATGTTTCGGACTCGAAGCTCAGACATGACAAATTCTCACGATTTATTGATCTATAGTCAATATACCCTTATTAGATTAATATGTCAACCGGCACCTCATCGGACAACGAAATCTGCTCGGACAGCCTGCCACTGTCAAGTTGGGGTACACCCCAGCCGGACGTCAGACAGATTGCCTATTACCGTCAATTTAGGGTCGGATTCAGATATTCTTGACAGCTGACGGCAAACCCCTTAGACCTTTTCCTGACAGAAAGGGGGTCCCATGACGGGTAAAGGTCAACGGATCGGCTATATGTGTTTCGTGCCGCCGGCAGGGCCGTCGGCAACCGCAATGACAGAACCTCGCGATGGAGCCACGAGGAAGGCCGAACTCGATTCGTTGTAATCGTCACCACCGGACCACGAAACTCGGGACTGCTCGGGGTGCGCCCCTTGACAAATCAATCCGTAGATGTGTTAGGCACCGAAACCGCAGATGTCTCCTTTTTGCATGCACCCTTGGTTACATGCTCTGCGGCGCGTTGGTTTCTGATTGCCTAGTGCGGCGCACCGCCCGGAACGCGAACATCTGCCCAATCCACCACAACACGATGCCTATTACGACTACCCATGCCTTCCGCTGGAACGTCATTAGCTCCAGTTCTACCAGGACAGCAGCTACGAGAAAACCGATGCCGACTCCAGACAGCACACCACTCCAGAATTGTCCGCCCACCTGGGACCAGACACGCCAGCCAGCAGGTAGACCGAAGAAGGATGGTCGGTCCGACGGCGGGTTCGTTTTCTCTTGTTGACTGTCCATGGGTGACTCCGATGAGTGAAACGGTTCGGCCCGCAACCTCGAATGTTCCCGATGGCCCTCTCGATGCCCCAGTTAATCACACGCTCCGTCGCAAAGCAGATACTCCCTGATACGGCAATGTTGCCAGGCCGGTTCCCTGCCCCCAGTGGCCGAAAACGCCAAGACTCCGCAGAGGGCATTACTGGCGGCCTCATTCCCGTTTCGTGCTCTTGCCCAGCTCTGATAATAGCCAGGTGCATTTTCAAGTAATTGTGCCAGCCGCTCCTCGGCAAGTTGGCCTGTGGCCCGACCGCGGCAGAGATGGACAATCTGAGAATGCTTGCTCTGGGGGGAAGTGTCCGCGTGAATCTCGGTCATCCAATGGTCGGCGAAATCACAAGCGAGCCGCCAGCCGATCTCGTCTGGCAGAGCCAACAGAACAGCAACCGATTCATCCCGGGGGGCTGAGTAGTACAAATTGCTGTGGACTGCTCGAACTCGGTTGGCGTTCGGATATCCCAATTCTCGCAACCGATCGGCCAGCAATAAGATGGCATCTTTGTCACCATCGAGGATGGCCAGGCAAAGGCGAGACACACTGGGATCAATCGATTCCCGCTTCACGTTTTGGACCTCTGGCTTGGCGTGCAGTGTCAGACTCGTCGAAGCGTCACGCGATCCGGTCGGGTAGCATGACAATCCCTCGCAACTATCAGCCGCGGCCACCGGCCGAGAAGCGCCTGCCAGCGACGGGCGGCGCGCTGCTGGCAGTTTCCCCGGCGACGTACAAGATACCTGCCTTTGGATTTTACCCAACGTCCGCGGCTGATCGAGGGTGATTTCCGGGGTTTTCCCTTCGATCACCTGTTCTTCCACACCCTTCACCGACGCCACTGAGTTGAGCACGACGACGTGACGCTGCACCCGCCGGTCGAAGAAGCAGCGCAGCGCCGACGGGCGCAGATTGTGCTTTGCCGCCGAGCCGCCCAGGCCGGCGAGATACTGGCCGACCATTCCGGGAGTGATGTGGAGCAACGCCGTGCCCTGCCCGTCGCACCAGGCCAGGAACCGCCGTACCGCTGACTGATAGGCCCGTTGCGTGTAGGGATCATGGTGTTCGGCGTAGATGAATTCATCCCAGGCGAAGCGTGCCGCTGCGCCTGCCTCCGACACGAGACGCGGAGCGGCCGGTGCGAGTGACGCCGTCCGCACGGCCGGCAGGTAGAGCGATTCTTAGGTGGTCATCCGGCTCTCCGTCACCCTAGCAGAACATTTGCGCCGTAAGTGGTCAAGGTGCAGTCCCTGGTGACCAGTGTCATAATCCCAGCACCATGCGCAGCCGTTGCTCGACTTGGCGCAGCACGGCGGGACTCACCCGGCCGAGCGGTTTATTCAAGCGCTCGCACGAGACGGAGCGCACGTCCTCGCACTTGATGTAGCTGATCCGCTGCAATCCCCCTTCGGGCGGCTCGACGCGCACATGCAGGGGAAACTCCTTGGCCCTTGAGGTGATTGGCACGACGACGGCCAGGCCGAGCGCCGTCTGGTTGAACGGATCGACCGACATGATCAGGGCAGGCCGTGTGCCGGCCTGTTCATGACCGCGCGTAGGGTCGAGGTCGATGAGCCATACCTGGCCGCGTGAGGGGACCTGCGCGATCACTCGGCCTCCAGGCCGTCGGCAAGCGTGACGTCCCAGGCACGCCGCTCGGCCAGCTCCTCGTTCCAGGCGGCGCAATCGTTGCGCAGCGCTAGGGCGGCTTCCTCCACATCGTGCCAGAAGCGGTGGCGCCGGTATTCCTCGACGGCATGGTCGAGCACGGCCTGCATGGTCGTACCTTCCAGGTCCGCCAGGGAACGCAGAGCGGCATGGGTGTCTTCATTGTTGCGCACGGTCGTCATGATGCCACTTCTCTATTATATATGTAACGGAGGGTTTAACACTTAATAAGTATACATCCATGCATGCAAGCTTGTCAACCAATTAGGCTGCCGCTCAACCCGTAGGAGGAAAACAAAAGCCCGGCAGCAATACTGCCAGAGGAGGATCGCTGTCGATCCGGGGAAGGCGCTCCTACGCGCTGTGGATGGCGCCAACTAAAAACTCGGGCTTCTCGCGGACCCGACTGCAAGCGCTACTCCCTGCATGTTCCAGTGTTAACCGCGCTTAACAACAGATATTCACAGTGTTAAGCCTTGATTACGAAGACGCGGTTGAAGCCCGTCTTAAATCTTCGAGGGGCCGAGAGTCTCTTAGGCAGAAACCTTTTCCCAAGAGCAACTTGCGGCGATTAGTCTTGCTTCCTCAAGAACGCTAGGATGCTGGCACGAAAAATGCCCTTCTCCTGATGATTCCGTGCAATCGCAAACCAACTTATGTTCAACAGGGTGCTTTTTTCAGTCTCTGTGATCAGAAAGGGCAACGATGACGCGCAGCAACCGCCTCCTTTCCTACTGGGTACTGTCCACTGTAATCGTCCTAGGAACAACGAAGACGGCTCTCGCACAGCCGGTTTCGACAGACCTCTGGGATGTGAGCGGAGGGACGGTGATAACCAACAATAGCCCCGTTCTGAACGCTGGGGGACTAACATCGGATATTCGGAATCTCTTGGGGGGAACTGGCGGTAATGTCGAAACCACGAGCACGATCTTTCAGTCCTTTACGCCTCCCGGAACAGTACATTTCGTTGAGTGGCGGACTCCCTCTCCCATCGTGCTGACCAGCTTCAAGCTCTTCGCCAACGGTGACGGTCCGGCAAATGGAAATCATCGCGAGTTCGACCGTTTTACGCTCTTTACCAAGAACCTGAATTCTGGGATGTTTGAACAGCTGTTCAATCTTACGCCTACCCACCCCTATACCTTTGCGGTTCCGGGCCAGCAGTTGCTCGTTTCGACAAATGTGCCCCCCACGCTAGCTCAAGAATTCCGGGCAGAGTTTCTTCAATTTGGCGATGCCACGTTCACGTCAGGCCCGCGGATTCGGGAATTGGATGGATTCGGCACAGTTGCCCCTGAACCATCCACCCTTGCTCTACTCGGCATCGGCGGTCTGGGCCTCGCCGGGTATGCCTATTGGAAGCGGAAGACGGTGTGAGCTGAGTCGAAGCGGGACTCCGCTTGTTCCGAAGCCCCCCCGGCTCGTTGCCGTGCCGGGGGGAGCGCTTTTTCTCCACGGTTGACATCCTGCCGATTCTGACCCAGACGCGCGGATGTTCCGAATTGCTCATACCGACACCCCAGCAGGCGTTACGGGGCAAGTTTCAAGAAGTGCAAGTACTGGTCAAAAAGAGCTGTGTGGGCGCTAGCTGAGCTATGAAATAGTCCTTTTGGTAGGTGCCTTGCTCCTTTAACGGGTAATAATGCCCTTTATTACCGGTTATCTCGGACATTACCGTTTCGCGCTCTCGTTCGTGACACCAAGGCCGACACCTTGGCTTTCCAGGCGCGCGCACAGTTCGAGGTACCACCGGCGCTCTTGCTCCTCTGCTGGCGACAGTTTTCGCTTGTCTTCTCCTACCTCCGCCGCCCATTTCCGAAGTTCCTGTAGGGCCTCCGCCTGCTTGGCAGTGTCCCCCGGCCACAG
>JBGQLF010000739.1:0-5889 GCA_041499985.1 Gemmataceae bacterium | reverse complement strand
CAAGAAAAGTCGGAAATTCAGTCGGATTTCGTCTTTTGACGAAGCCACGACCGGGCGAAGGCCCAGAGATCGTGAGCCGAGCGCACGGATATCCCCAGGGCGTCGGCGGCCTCGGCCGTTTTGAGTCCGGCGAAAAAGCGGAGCCGGACCAGGTCCGCTGCCGCCCGATCGACGCTTGCGAGCTGCTCAAGCGCTTCATGGAGGGCCAGCAGCTCCTCGTCCGGCATGGGGGCGATGAGGCGCGATTCGGGTAGCTCCACGCGCTCCCCTAGGCCACCACGCTTGGCGGCGCGACGGCGGCGGGCCTGATCCACGAGGATGCGCCGCATGGCCTCGGCGGCGGCGGCAAAGAAATGCCCGCGCGAGTGCCACTGCTGCACCTGCTCCTGGTCCACGAGCCGAAGGTAGGCCTCATGGACCAGCGCCGTGGCCTGGAGCGTCTGCCCGGGCTTTTCCTGCGCGAGCTTCTGCGCCGCCAATTGCCGCAGCTCGTCGTAGACCAGCGGCAAGAGCTGCTCCGCGGCGTGTGGATCGCCTTGCTCGATGGCGGACAGGATGCGTGTGACTGCACTCATCGGCGGCACCGCGACGATCGACAATCCCTGCGGAAGGTCCAGGATCCTGGAGACGAGTGGAATCATTGACCTCTGTGCGCGTCTAACCTGCTGGGCCACCAGGTCCTTTCCCTCCCCCGGAGACAGCCGATGAGTCTACCATCTGCCTGACCGCACGTCCTCGATTTCTTCGGGACCTCGCTCGTCATCGAGCCATCCCAAGTTGCGGCGGCAGCGCGACCCGCTGGGGGAAGGGCAGCCTTGCACTTGGCGTACACTGCTAATCTCCGGGCGGTGAACTGAGGAGCCAGTCAGCTAGCTATGTGCTCAGTCAGCATCTTGCCATTTCGTGGATCCCGTGTCGGGTTTTGCGGAGATTTGTGGAGTCCCTACTGGGAGGACAGATGGCGTCCAGCCCAGTCGCCACACCAATCCGGGCTTGGCCAGGGACCAAGCTGGTCCTTCAGCCAGGATGACCGATGAGGATGTGAGGAGAAACACCATGGAAATCACGCTGGGCCGGCACCTCGTCGTGGAGACGCGGACTCCCGGTGTTCGAGTCGTACGCTTCAAGTGCCCCGATCTTCGGCCGCAGTTGGATAACTACGGAGAGATTGACGATTGCGAACTGTTTCAGGAGATTCAGCGCTATGCCCTGGCTGATCTGGCCGCGGGCGAAGGACTGGTGCTCAACCTCGGACGCATCGAGATCTTAACGTCGGCGTTCCTGAGCTTCTTCCTCCGGGTGCGCGCGATCGTGCAGAACCGCCAAGGGTGGCTCGTACTCTGTCACCTGCGGCAGGAACACTGGGAGATCTTCGAAGTCACTCAAACCCTGCGCCTATTCACAATCACTGGGAACGAAGAACGGGCCGTCTGCCAGGCCAAAGGGCCCGGTCGACAGTCAGCGTCTGTTCCAGAAGGCTCCCCTCTCCCCCGAAGCGGGGGCGAGGGGCGTGCGGAACAGACTCTGAATGGGGGTAGGTTCCCAAACCTGCCCCAGGCATCCCTGCTGCCGAAGCCCGATCGATGATTTTGCTGCTTGCGAGGAAGTACCCGACCGAGTACCATAGCGAGACCAAAAAGTTGACTCCCAAGCGCTGCTTCGAGGTTATCCCCTGGATGTCCTCCGCAGGGTCGGTTACCGAATTGATCGGCCGGCTCCAGGCCGGGGATGCTAGCGCTGCGCAGCAACTCTGGGATCTCTACTTGCCGCGGCTGCTGGGGCTGGCGCGCCACAAGCTGCCGAGCCAAGCGCTCGGGATCGCCGACGAGGAAGACGTGGTCCTCAGCGCCTTCGCCAGTTTCTTTTTCGGAGCCGAACACCGCCAATTCACCCAGCTCCACGATCGGGACGACCTGTGGCACTTGCTGGCCGTCATCACGACGCGCAAAGCCATCGACCTCGTCAAGCGCGAGGGCCGGCAGAAGCGGGATCCCTGTCCCAGGCCTGGCGGAAAGCCGCCTCAGGGCTTGCCCAGCGCTTCGGCGGAGCAACCGGAGATTGAACAGATCCTCGATCCGCTGCCATCTCCGGCCCTCGCAGCCGTGCTGGACGAGGCCTGCCAGCGCTTGCTCGAGAGCTTGGCGGACGCCCAGCTGCGCTCCGTCGCCGTGTGGAAATTGGAAGGCTACACCAGCGCCGAGATCGCCGGGATGCTCGGCTGCACTGTCCGCACGATCGAGCGCAAGCTGCGGCTCATTCGCAGTATCTGGAGCCAGGAGAGTGCATCATGAGCGAAGAACCTCCCACCGGCAACACTGCCCTGCCGCCGCCCGAGGCCCGGCGGGTGGATCAGCTGTGCGACCGCTTCGAGGCTGTTTGGCAAGCGGGCCGGCGGCCGCGCCTGGAGCATTATCTGAACCAGGTGCCGCGGCCGATGCAGCCGGAACTCCTGCGCGAGCTGCTGGTGCTGGAACTGGAATACCGCCGGCGCCAGGGCGAGGAACCGGCTCCGGAAGAATACTGCCCGCGCTTCCCGGAGTCGGCCGAGCTGATCGCCACGATCTTCCGCGAACCTACCCAGGCGACACCAACTCCCCCTCCCGCCCTCCTCTCCCGGTGGACCGTGATCCGCATGGTGAGGCAGACCCTCCTGCTGGCCCTGCCCGGGACCGAGCGCGGCGGTTCCTCCCCGGACCTGCGGGCGCTTTGGTCAGGGTTGTTTCGCTCGTCCTCGGCAGACCAGGCCCGCACCCCGCGGGAAGGTCTGTCCGCCCCGGTCGAATCGCAAGGCGCGACCGGCCCGGTTGCGCCAGCCGAGGAACCGGCTGAGGGTCCCGCCCAGAAACCAGCGCCGTCCGGTGACGCGCCGGCGAGGGGATTCTTGTTGGGGGATTACGAGCTGCTGGAAAAGCTAGGCAAAGGCGGCATGGGGGTCGTGTATCGGGCCCGGCAGCGGAAGTTGAACCGGATCGTCGCCCTCAAGGTGATCCGGCCGGACCGGCTGGAAGGTCTGCCGCCCCAGAAACGCCGGGAATGGCTCGAACACTTTCGCCTGGAGGCCCAGGCCGCCGCGCGCAGCGAGCACGCCCATGTCGTCACCGTCTACGACGTGGACGAAATCGACGGGCAAGCGTTTTACTCCATGCGCTATATCGAGGGCCGCAGCCTGGCGGAGATCCTCCGCGACGGTCCGCTACCCAATCGCCGGGCCGTGGCCTATCTGGAACCGGTGGTTCGCGCGGTGCACTACATCCACTCCTGTGGCGTGTTGCACCGCGACCTCAAACCGCGCAACATTCTGGTCGATCGCAACGACCGGCCGCTCGTGGCTGACTTCGGGCTGGCCACCTGGCAGACGGACGCCGCGGATGCAGTCGAGGGGAAGGGACCGCTCGGCACGCCGTCGTACATGGCACCAGAGCAAGCCACGGATGCAGCGCGGGCCAGTGCCGCCAGCGATGTGTACAGCCTGGGGGCGACGCTCTACGACCTGCTGACGGGCCGGCCGCCGTTTCAAGCCGCGGACGCTATGGAAACCCTGCGCCAGGTCCGCGACGAGGAACCGGTGCCGCCGCGGCAGCTGAACCCAGCCATCGATCGCGATGTGGAATTGATCTGCATGAAGTGTTTACGGAAGGAGCCGTCCCAGCGCTACGCCAGCGCCGAGCAATTGGCCGACGAACTGCGGCGCTACCTTCACGGCGAACCCCTGATCCACACGCGGCCCGTGGGTCCCGCCGAGAAGCTTTGGCGCTGGTGCCGGCGCAACCGGAGCCTGGCGACGGCTACGGGGTTCGCCGCCGCAGCCCTGGTAGCCGTGACCGCCCTTTCCGTCTTCTTCGCGATCTACCGGTCTGGGGCCGTGGTCAGGCTGGGCTTAGAGCAAGAGCAAACCGAGGCCGCCCTCCAGAAGTCCAAGCGACTCACGGCGAGACTGGAGTTCGAGCGGGGTTGGAGTCTGTGTGCCCAGGGAGACGTCTTGCTTGGGTTGCACTGGCTGGCCCGCAGTCTGCGGAGTACGCCCGACAATGGGAACGATCTCCAGCACGCGATCCGGGTGAACCTGGCTCTGTGGTCTGGGCAGCTGCGATCGCCGCAAGTATCCTTCCTGCATGACAGTGCGGTCCAGGCTGTGGCTTTTAGCCCCGACGGGCAGAACGTCCTGACGGGGAGCACGGACCAGACCGCCCGGATCTGGGATGCCGCCACGGACCAGCCCCGCGGCGAACCACTGACGCACAAGGGCACTGTCCGCGCTGTGGCCTTTAGCCCCGACGGGCAGAACGTCCTGACGGGGAGCGAGGACAAGACTGCCCGGATCTGGGATGCCGCTACGGGCCGGCCACGCGGCGAACCACTGGCGCACAAGGGCCCTGTCTTCGCTGTGGCTTTTAGCCCCGACGGGCAGAACGTCCTGACGGGGAGCACGGACCAGACCGCCCGGATCTGGGATGCCGCCACGGGCCGGCCACGCGGCGAACCACTGGTGCACAAGGACACTGTCCGCGCTGTGGCCTTTAGCCCCGACGGGCAGACCGTCCTGACGGGGAGCCGGGACAGGACCGCGCGGCTGTGGGATGCGGCCACGGGCCAGCCACGCGGCGAACCGATGGCGCACGAGGCCGCTGTCTATGCCGTGGCCTTTAGCCCGGACGGTCGGGTCATCGTAACAGGAAGCGCAGACCGAACGGCTCGGCTGTGGGAGGCGGCCACGGGTAAGCCTGTCAGCTGGCCTCTGAGGCATCAGAGTGAAGTCTATGCCGTGGCCTTCAGCCCGGACGGCCAGACGGTCCTGACGGGAAGCCTAGACAAGACGGCGCGACTGTGGGAGGTGGCGACGGGTAAACCCATCGGCCCATTCTTCCCGCATCGAGCCGAGGTCAGTGCAGTGGCCTTTAGCCCCGATGGCGGGACCATCCTGACCGGAAGCGCGGACAGGAAGGCCCGGCTCTGGAAGGTCGCTACCAGCATGCCGGAGGAAGTGTCCCTCCCTAATGGACGCCCTGTCCGAGCTGTGGCCTTTAGCCCGGACGGCCAGACGGTCCTCACCGGGAGCGATAATGGCAAGGTCCAGTTCTGGGATGCGGCCACGGGTAAGCCCCTCGGCAAGTTTCTCCAGCATGAAGATTTGGTCCGGGCCGTGGCCTTCAGCCCGGATAGCAAGACCATTCTCATCGCCAGCAAGGACCGGACCACCCGAGTCTGGGAAGCGGAGACGCGCAGAGAGCGCTGCCGGCTCGTGGGGCATGGAGGCTGGGTGACGTCCGCGGCTTTCCACCCGGACGGGCAGACCGTCTTGACGGGAAGCCTGGACGGCACGGCCCGCCTGTGGGAGACCCAGACGGGCCGACCCCGCGGCCCGATCTTCCGGCACCCGTGCCCGGTCCGTGCCGTGGCCTTCAGCCCGGATGGCCAGACTGTCCTGACGGGAAGTGTGGATCACACCGCCCAGCTGTGGCATGCGACGACGGGTGCTCCCATTGGCCGGCCGCTGGTGCATCAACACGAGCTCTGGGCGGTGGCCTTCAGCCCGGACGGCCAGAGCGTGCTGACCGGGAGTAAAGATAACACGGCCCAGCTGTGGGATGCGGCCACGGGCGCTCCGATTGGGCTGCCGCTGAGGCATCTACGCGAGGTCTGGGCGGTGGCCTTCAACCCGGACGGCAAGACCATGCTGACCGGGAGTCAAGATAACACGGCCCAGCTGTCGGATGTGGCCACGGGGATACCGCTCGGCCCACCGCTGGCGCATCGAGGTGGGGTCTTGGCCGTGGCCTTTAGCCCAGATGGCAAGACCGTGCTGACCGGAAGCATGGATGGAAAGGGCCGGCTCTGGCGACCGATTATCCTGGAGGGGGACATCGAACGGCTCCTGCTTCGGCTCGAGGT